>JABWCR010000003.1 GCA_013359125.1 Armatimonadota bacterium
TTGTGCTGGAGCTTTCGCCGAACGGGACGCCGTTGGTTCAGTACGTGCAGGGCTTGCTGGGGCCGATCGCGCGGGTCGATTTGCAGAACGGCGCGAACGCGAGGTATTATGTTTTGGACGCTCGCGGCCATGCGCGGGCGATGGTTGACAGCACGGGTTCGGTTACCGATTACTACGAGCACGACGCCTGGGGCAACTTGTTGCCGGGGTCTTACGGCTCGACGCCCAACCTGTTCAAATGGAACGCGGCGGCGGGCTACCAGCACGTTCCTTTCACCGGGCTGTACCACGTGGGCGCTCGCGAGTACGACCCTCGGACCGCGAGATGGCTGCAAAGAGACCCGATAGGCCAATCCTCCGGCGACCCCAACCTCTATCGGTATTGCGGAAACGATGCGGTCAATGCGAGCGACCCGAGCGGGTTTGAAGGCATAGTCATCTTTGTCCACGGATCAAAGAGTGGATCGGGCCGGTTCTCCGCGGAATTCTTGCGTGCGGTTAAAGAGACCTTCAGGGCGGATGGCCATGTCTCTTATCACTGGGATGGGAACACGAGTTACTCGGACATTGCAAAAGATGCTGAAGTGTTTGCAAAGTTTATGAAGTATGTACAGAGCAGGCATCCTAGCAAGCCGGTGTTCATTGTAGCTCACTCAAATGGAGGCAACGTTGCGAGCGCCGCATGCGCGATAGTGCCTCCTGTAGCGGGATTAGTTCGCCTGGGGTCTCCGGTGCCAGATCCTTTCAACTATCCGGAGTTTACCAATCACTCAGTGATGACTCCGATTTTGAACCTGTATGATGTAGATGACGCAGTTGCTGAGTTCTATGCGTCCGTCACGGACGGTGGCAGGCCAATTAGCGCAACTTCCATGACTCACAGGAACTGGACTACGTTGGAGGTCGACGTTGGGAATCCAGGCAAGGTCTCCGGTATCGGAGTTCACGCTCAATTCTTAAATGCGGGAGTATGGCGGCGTGCTCTAGGTCCAGTAGTGACTGAGTGGCTGAAGCGCGTTAAAGGTAATCGCTAGAGTGGGAGCCACCATGACCAACAAGACCCCGGTAACCAAATGCCTTCTGGCCTGTTGCGGAATCCTCTTCTCTTGGTTTATTGGTCCGGTCGTTGCATACGCCCTTAGCCAGAACGTGCCACCCTTCTCTGAGTTCATGACAATCAACTTTCATCTGTATGGTTCAAGCCGCATCATATTCTCGCTGGCTTTTGTACTGTGCTTAATGTCTAACTGGGGGCCCACGATTGCTCTAAAATCTGTGGCCATCTTCCGTGGTTTGTTAGTTGCGAGCACAGCCGTGATCCTTGGATTCTTGCTGGATGGACAAATCTATGGAGATTTTTCGATCGCAACAACTCTTCCTTTGAAAGAGGCTTTGTGGAGCTACGAAGGCGCCGTGTTGGCTCCGCTAACGGTTATCTTGCCAGCGTTCCCCGCACCGTATGGTGTCGATATGTTGAACTATAGAGGCATCGATTGGGGGCTGGCGCTTGCATTTCCGACGGCATATGTTTTGATCTGTGCTGGGTTGTTATCGTTGTCAGTGTCAATCCGATGGCTCGCGCTGGTCATCTCGGCGCGTAGAATGGCGATAGAACATCCAAAGTGGCGCACTGCTATGTCAACGAAGTCAATGGTCTTAGTTGGAGCTATCCTGCTAATGAATTGGCCGATGATCATTCCGTTTCCATATGAAGGGGCAGATCTTGTAACATTCTTTGTTATTGGGTTTGCGCCAATGGTACTTGCGTTAGCACTGTGGACTGGGCTGGTTGACAGATACTTGGGATGCTAACTTGAAGGCCGCTCTGGTTGAAAACCACACCGATCTGGCCTGGGGCAGCGAGGATTACGGCAATCTGGTCTATGCGGGCTCGCCGTGCGTGGGCGAATACGAGGCCGCTTACGACGCCTTTGGGCGAAGGGTTTGGGAGCGGGGCAAGACCTATGCGCGAGCGGAAACCGGGGTGGGGGTAGACTGGTCTTTGCATGCGTGCTCAGGGTCGTGCACCCTCCACACCAAACGGCGGGCGTGGAGGGCGAATCATGGCCTCGCGCAACGCGAAGCCCTACTCGCGGACCGTCAGCCTCAGTTCGTTCAGTTGCTCCTCGGTTACCGCGTCGGGCGCGCCGAACATCACGTCGGCCATGGCCGCATTCTTGGGAAAGGCGATGACGTTCCGTATGCTATCGTCGTTGGCCAACAGCATGATCAGGCGGTCGATGCCGGGGGCAATCCCGCCGTGAGGCGGCGCGCCAAACTCAAACGCCTCTAACAGATGCCCGAAACGCTCTTTAATCTCCGACTGCGCATAGCCCAGGATCTTGAAGACCTTGTTCTGCACGTCCGGGCGGTGAATACGGATGCTGCCGCTCGCCAACTCGTTGCCGTTGCCCACCATGTCGTAGCATTGACCCCGGACATTAGCCGGATCGGACTCCAGCAGAGGCGCGTCTTCGTCGTTCGGCGCGGTAAAAGGATGGTGCTCCGACTGCCAGCGCTGCGCTTCTTCATCCCAATGAAACAGTGGAAAGTCGACGATCCAAGCGAACGCCATGACGTTGGGGTCGGCCAGATTCAGGCGCCGTCCCATCTCCAATCGCAGTCGGCCCATGCACTCCAGGGCGACTCGCGGCTGGTCGACGACCATGGCGACCAGGTCGCCGTCGTTTGCCGCGCATCGTTCGCGGATTCCGGCAATCTCCTCTGGCGTCAAGAATTTTGCGACAGGGGAGCGAACCTCCTCGCCTGCAAATCCGAATGTGGCCAGCCCTTTTGCGCCAAACCGCTTGACCAACTCGGTCAGTTCGTCAATCTCCTTGCGAGAGAGGCCCGCGCAGTCTGGCAGGCAGACAGCTTGGGCCGTCGCCCCCGCCTCGATCGCCTGTCTAAAGGCGTTGAAGCCGGTGTTTCGAAAGAGTTCGGTCAGGTCGGTCAGCTCCAAGCCAAAGCGCATGTCGGGCTTGTCCGTGCCAAATCGTCTCATCGCCTCTTGATAGGTCAGCCGCGGCCAGGGCTTGGTCGTCACGCGCATGGGCGACAGCGTCTCGACGATCTCCGTCCAGAGCGGCTCGATCAAGCTTAAGACGTCGTCCTGTTCGACAAACGACATCTCTAAATCGAGCTGGGTGAACTCTGGTTGGCGGTCGGCTCGCGGGTCCTCATCGCGAAAGCACTTGGCGATCTGAAAATAGCGCTCGATGCCCGCCACCATCAGCAGTTGCTTCATCTGCTGCGGCGATTGGGGCAAAGCGTAGAAGCGGCCAGGGAACAGGCGGCTGGGCACTAAGAAGTCTCGGGCGCCTTCCGGCGTGCTCTTGATCAGGATCGGCGTCTCTATTTCCAAGAATCCGCGCTCGCTGAGGTAGTCGCGGATCATCTTGATCGCCCGATGGCGAAGTTCCATGCGCCGATACATTGTCGGGCGGCGCAGGTCAAGGTATCGGTATTTCAAGCGGAGCTGTTCGTCAACCTCTGTGTCTTCTTCGTTGATGGGAAAAGGCGGCGTGCGCGAGGCGTTCAACAATTGAACCGATCGAGCGATGATCTCGATCTCGCCGGTCGCCAGCTTCGGGTTTTCCGCGCCGGGCTGGCGTCTTTGCACCGTGCCTTCGATGGCCGCGCAATATTCGGGCCGAAGCGACGCGGCGGTCTCCATCGTTTGGGCATCTGTATCCGGGCCGAAGAAAACCTGCACCAATCCGGTTCGATCGCGAACGTCCATAAAGATCAGGCCGCCCATATCGCGATTGCGATGAACCCAACCGTTAATCCGTACGTTTTGCCCTATATGATCGGTGCGAAGCTCGCCGCACCAGTGATCGCGCTTCCATGCTTTCATATTCGTTTTCATTATGGCACGGCGTCCCTGCGGCGCGGATCGGGTATAATCGCCATTCGTGCGTTTCGCATGATCATAGGCAAACGTTGCAATGTTTGCCGTCTATGTAGCGTCCGAACGAGGGACAAGGGTGATAAGCGATGATATTTCCTGAATCAGACAGTCTTCGCGAGTATCCGCGATACATTTTGGCGCTTCTGGCCGCAAAGCGGGCGCAGGAGCTGAAAGCAGAAGACAACACGGCTAACATTGGCCTGACCACCCGCAACTATCTGACCGAAGCACTGGACGAGATCGCTGCGGGCAAAATCAAGCCTCGCATTCTCTCGCCCGACGAGGTAGAGGTCGAGTTCGCCGACCAGGTGAGCGATTCGACATTAGAGCAAGTGATGGGCAGCGAACCGAAGCCGCAGGAAGCAGAGGTTGTCGCTCCGCCCGTTCCGGGTATCGCCGCCGCAGAGGCCATTGTCGAGCCCTTTGCCATTGTCGATGAGCCGGCGGAACCAAGCGCGCCTCCCATGACGCTCGGCGACTTGGCAGGAGACGAAGCGCAAGAGCCGCTCAAAGAAGAGGAGTTTGGCGGCAATCTGGACGACCTATTGCCGTCCGAATCGGCTGACGCTTCATAACCGACGCTCAGACTTTCAAGCATGGCCGACTACTACGAGGTGTTGGGCGTTTCTCGCAACGCATCGCAGGACGAACTGAAGGCGGCCTACCGCAAGTTGGCGAGGGATAACCACCCTGACGTCAATCCAGACGATCCGGAAGCCGAAGAGCGATTCAAGGCCATCAACCAAGCTTATGAAGTGTTGGGGAACCCGGACAAACGGGCGCATTACGATCGCTATGGGCCCGATGGTCCGGCCTTTGCAGGCGAGACCAACTTCGATCCCTTTGCCGACATGCAGGACCTGTTCAGCATGTTTTTTGGCGGCATGGCGCAAGGCCGCACCTATGTTCCAGGCGACGACCGCCGAGCCGATGTCGAAATCGAGCTGGTCGACGTCCTGACGGGCAAGCGACTAACTTTGCCTATTCAAAGGTTAGAGACGTGCGACGTTTGCGACGGTACGGGCGCTGAAAAGGGCTCGCCGCCGATTACTTGCCCCGATTGTCGAGGAACCGGTCGTGTGCGGCATACGCGCTCGACTCTGCTCGGCTCAATCACTCAGGTCGGGACCTGTCCCAAGTGCGGAGGCGAGGGGACCATCGTCGAGAAGAAGTGCAAGACATGCCATGGACAGAAGCGTCGCTCGGTAGAGCGGAAAATCGAGGTCAACATTCCTCCCGGCATCGAGCATAACTCCGTCATGACCTTTCAAGCTCAGGGGGACCATGGCCTTCGCGGCGGGCCGGCGGGCGATCTTCATGTAGTCATCGGCGTCAAGCCGCATAACCGGTTTTTGAGGCGCGGCGCCGATCTGGTAACCCTTCTCAACGCGACTTTTCCTCAACTGGCGTTAGGAGACGAGATCGAAATCGAAACGCTGGTAGACAAGCAGAAGATAACGATCGAGCCAGGCACCCAGGTAGGCGACGAGGTCGTAATAAAGGGCCAAGGCATGCCCAGGCTCAATGGCGGGGCGAGAGGCGACCTCCGGATTCAGATCGGTATGAAAGTGCCCAAGAAGCTCAACGCCGCTCAGAAGCAGTTCTTGGAGCGATATGCGGAGGCCAGCGGCCACAAAGTCAAGAACGAACCGGACGCCGACAAGTCGTTCTATTCCAAATTGAAGAGCGGCCTAAAGAGCGAGGAGTAACTTTTGGCCGATATCGCCTGCGTTGGCGTCGTGGTGGCCGACGTCGTGGCCAAACCGGTCGACGACTTGCCTCAAAGAGGCTCTCTCCGACTGATCGACGCGATAGAACTTCACATAGGAGGATGCGCGGCTAACTCCGCTGTCGGTATCGCTCGCCTTGGTCTCGATGTATCGCTGTTCGGACATGTGGGAGCCGATGCCTTTGGGGATGCCGTTTCAAATAGGCTGAATCGAGAAGGCGTCGATACGGCGGGCCTGTCAAGAGACGCGAGCCTGCCAACATCCTGCACGGTCGTGCTGGGCCACTCGGACGGGGAGCGCACCTTTCTTCATGTCGTCGGCGCAAACGCTGGATTGACGCCGGAAACGCTCGATACCGATCGATTGGCGCAATCCCGAATCGTTCACTTAGCGGGCGTGTTTCTATTGCCCGGCATAGACCCCGGCGCATCGATAATGCGAACGCTGAAAACAAAAGGCGTTATAACCTGCGCCGATACGGCTTGGGACGCTCAAGGCCGTTGGCTCTCTCTCATTCGGCCGCTCTTGCCTCATCTGGACTACTTCTTGCCCAGTTGGGAAGAAGCCAAGATGATCTCGGGACGATCCAAGCCGGACGACGCGGCGCGCTTTCTATTAGATCAAGGTATCGGCACAGTCGCGATCAAACAGGCAGAACAGGGCTGTTGGCTTGCCGACAATGAGAAGATAGAGCGGCTGCCCGCCTACAAAGTTGAATATAGGGATGCGCTGGGCGCCGGCGATGCGTTCTGCGCGGGCTTTCTGTCCGGCTTGGCCAAGGGTCTGTCGGCCAGAGAATCGACGCAGTTGGGTAATGCGGTCGGCGCTCTTTGCGTTACTCGGTTAGGCGCGACGGCCGGACTGATCGGATGGGACGAAACGATCGAATTTATGAAGCGGAGCGAAACGAACCCATGATTCATGACGAACAGATGATGCGAGCGGCCATCGCAAAAGCCCAAGAGGGCATCGAGGCCGGTCAGACGCCGTTTGGCTGTGCGATCAGCAAGAACGGTCAACTAATCACCGTTGCACACAACACCGTTTGGCAGGACACCAACCCCTGCGCCCATGCCGAAGTCAACGCTATTAAACAGGCTGCGATCGTCTTGGGCACGATCGACCTTTCAGAATGCGAACTCTACGCGACCTGCGAGCCGTGCCCCATGTGCACGGGCGCCATCCATTGGGCGAAGATTCGTCGCTGCGTCTATGGAGCGACCATCGCCGATGCCGACGCCGCGGGATTCAACGAACTGCGGCTGCCGGCCGACGTGATGGCCAAGATGGGCGGCAGCCCGACCTCCTTTGAACCAGGGCCGCTCAGGGACGAATGCCGAGAACTTTTCGAACAATGGCACGAGGCCGGTCGGTCAAAGCCCTATTAGCGCAGCGCTGCGACAGCCAACAGCGCAACCTCCCAATCGCCCTTGATGCTATCCAAGTAGGGCGCTAACGGATGATCGGGAACGATCGCGACGAACGAGCGAGCGGCGTCGGAATACCGACCTTCGGCAAATGCCTCCAATCCTTGGCGAGCCTCGGCAGAGTTTCTAACGTACGGCTCGACCGCCCGCTCGACCAAACGCCCTAACGACATTTCATCGGCCGTCAGCATCGGATAAAGCCGTTGATCGATGCCCCAGATCACCGCGACGGCCAGCGCTATTCGCCTTCGAGCAATGTCCGAATCGGCGCGCGCCAGCGACGAGAGTATCAAGCCTGCATCATTCTCATCTCTGCGAGAGGCCAAAGCAGAGGCCATGGCCGCTAAAGCTCGATCGTGCGGCTCTATCGCCAGTTTCTCTCTGAGCGGCGCATCGGCCTCGGCAACGGCCAGCCTCCCCAGCGCTTCGGCTGCGTCGGCTCGAACTTCGCCCGAATCGGCGCTCAGCGCGGCGATCAGCGTTAACGCAAGCGTCCGGTCGGCGGGGACCGATTCCGGTCTCCTGGCCGCCAACTCGGTAACGGCGCGCAATATCGCCCGCTGTTCGTCCGGTTCGGACGCAGAACGAAGCCTCATCAGCAGCTTTGGAATTGCCTCGGGCGACGCCATCGTCTGCACAGCGCGGGCCGCCGCCACTCGGATTGCCATTGATTCGTGTTCCAACAGCCCTAGCATTAGATCGACCGCCGAAGCATCCCCTATTCCGCCCAACGCCTCGATCGCCTCGATCGCAATGTCGCTCGCGGGGTCGTTCACCGCCTCGATTAGAGGCGCCACAGCACGCACATCTCCAATTTCGCCCAGCGCGATCGCCGCGTGGCGGCGCACATCGGGGCTCGGGTCCTGAAGGGCGCGAACCAACTCCTCGACTGCCAAAGGCGTTCTGGCTTCGGCCAATGTTTTTGCAGCCTCCACTCGGGTCTCTTCGTCCGTGCCCCGGCTCAATCGTCTGGCGGCCCTCCAGCCGCGCGGCCGCACGCTAGAGGTCAATTGGCCTAGAACATAACCGGCCGCCGAGCTGCGCGGCTCGACCAATGGCCGCAGCCAGAACAAACCGAACAGCCGAATCGCTGTGAGCGTAACGAACAACACGTGGTAACGCTCCTCGGTTGGAAGAAGGCCCTGCAATCCCTCCATCATCGCGCCGCAAAGAGCGGGGGCGATTCCGCCGACCAACGAGCCGACCGCCGCCACAGCGCCCATGTAGACCGTGCGCTGACCGTCCGGCGCCATGCCCAAAATCATATTAAACTGAGAGAGGTTGACGCCCGCCCAAAACAGCCCGGCCATAATCTGTATCCCGATCAGAATGCCAAGGCTCATGCCGGGCTTTTCGGGCGTTGTCAGAATCCAAAGCAGGGGCAAGAAAACGACAACACCGCCCGCGATCGCTAACAGAGGCTTGTTCCCATACTTATCGGACAGATAGCCCCAAAACGGCATTCCAAGCGCGCTGAAGACGGCGGTGATCACGCCCAACCCCTGGATCCATATGTAAGGCAGCTTCAGTTCTTCTAATTGGTAGACGGTGAAGAACTGCCCGGCGAAGGTGTGCCCCGCCGTCCAAAAGCCGATGAAACGCAACATCCGCTTAAAGTTTCGATCCTGAAACGGCTCGCGATAAAACCGAGCAAACTCCGACCATCCGCCACCGGCCATCGGCCCTCGCGGCGCTTCGGGCATCCTGGACAAGGCGAAGTAAGACAGAAACATAAAGACCGCGCCGACGCCGAACAAGACGGCAAAAGCGATCTGGGGCGAGAATCGATCGTGCTTGACTGCCTGGTCCAAGAAAAGCGCCGGCGGCAGCGCCGTAAAGGCCGCTACCAGCCCCAAGATCATGTTTCGCTTGCCAAAGTAGCGACCGCGATAGTCTGCAGGGATAAGATCGCTCAACCAAGCCAGGAATGCCGGACCCGCCACAGCGCCCAAAACCGCCGAGAGCGTGATCAAGCCGATGAAAAGCTCGAGGCGAGGCAAAGAGATCGCCATTAAAGGAATGAGCGCGATCAGCAGCCACGGCGCCCGCATTCCAAGGGTCCATTTGAGCACAAACGAGCGTCTGGAGGGCGCTCTTTCTGCCAAATAGGCCGCAAACACTTGCAACGACCCCACCAGCGCAGGCAGCGCCGTCATGATGCCCAGCCATAAGTCGCTAGCGCCTAACTGCCGCGCGAAACCGGTCTGAAACGCGCCGCCCGTAAAGCCGACGTAGACAGTAAAGAGCGCGGCGTCCCAATTGGCCCATCGCAAAGCGCGCAAGGTGTCTAATCGAGTGAGACCGGTCGCCTCCATCACTCTAAAGTCCTGACTTCGATGCTCCAGTCGATCAGATCCAGATCGGGATCGGGCACGTCGCCCGACGGTTCCAGTTGCGCAAAGTCTACGTTCCGGTAAATGCGGTTCTGATCTAGCCTGATGGTGATGAAGCGGCTCAGGTCGGCCGGAGACCGCCCATCGCCAAAAGCCTCCCAAAACCGAGAGGCCTGATCGTGCGGATCGATCGGCGCACGGTCGGCACACATCAGGTTTACCTGGGCAAACCGCATGGCCCGCGCATCGTCCACGTCGGGGATGAACTGCGTTAGATCGACCTCAAATCGCAAGATGCGAGAGTCCGTTCCTACCGGCTCGAAGGATGAGGGCGGCCCCAGCGGGATCGAAGCGTCCAACGTTATTAGCGGGCTGCCCTGAAACAGCCCATAGCCGCCTCGAACTCCGCTATAAAGCACAAAGTGGGTGAACGCGCCCGCTGCAAATCCGTTGCCCCAAGGCGGCTGGACCACCGGCACAGGTCCTGCCGCGCCAAAGGAATCGTTCGAGAAGTTGATGACGGCGAAGTAAAGATACTCGGGCTTGACCCGGCCGTCTAGCCTCAGCTCAACGATAATTCGTGCGACTCCGCCCGGGGTCGGGTTGGCCGGAAACCGCGCGCAGCCCGAACTAAGCGCGACGATCAGTAGAAGAATGACCTTTGCGCCGCGCATGGCCTATTTTGGCACAGTAAGAAAAAAGAGGCGCGGGCGATTTTTCGCCCGCGCCCATGTGCAGGGTAGGAGGGTGTCTAAGCCTTAACAGCCCAGACCGAAGTTGCTCAGCACGATGGCCAGGTCCACATCATCGACATGCCCATCGCCGTTCACATCCTCGACCATGTTTTGGCCAACGCTGCCGAACGCGCTCAGGATGGCCGCGAGATCGCTGTCGTCCACGCAACCGTCGCAGTTCGCATCTCCCTGGAGCTTCGGGACGAAGACCCGCGTTGTCTGGAAGTCGGCGATCGGCGCAGGCACGCAGTTCGCGGCATAAGTAACGCCGTCCACGACGATCTTTGCCGACCTGATCTGACCAATATCCGAGCCGCCGCCGTCGTAGACGGACACCCACCACATATTCTGGTAGTTCGGAGGCAAGTGGCCGCTTTGAAGGGTCAGATCGACTTGCGCCCACATACCGTCCAGACCATGCCCGGTATACATCGACACCACCTTGGACCATGCCGGATTGGTCGGATTGCCGCGACCGATCGTCAGGTAAATGTCGCCTCGGAACGTGTGCTCGATGTCGATCAGAGCATAGCGGCTTGTTCGAGTAGGAACGAACGCATGAACCGTGCCGACCGTAGGAATGGCCTGAGGAATGTTGCCGCTGGTGTAGAGTCCGCCCGAAGTTACGATCCGGAACCTGTCCAGGGTGCCGCCGTCGCCATTGATCTGGTCGGACACTTTGCAGTACCAAACGACCGACTCGCTCGGCGTCTGATAAAACTCGGGGGCGTCGAAGATCGACTCGATCATGGTCGTCTGGCCATTGGTGGCGCCGCCCTCGCGATTGCGAATCACCTTGCTGTACAGCGGGTTGGAAGGATCGCCCACGCCCACTTCGACCACGACGTCGCCCTGGTAGGAATGGGTGAGCTGCACTTCTACGTAGGGAGTCTGGACGTACTTGATGGTCGCCGCGTCCGTCTCGGTCGCGCCGCCCCAAGATGCGCCTGTAACGTAGATATTGCGGGTGGCGTCCAGCTCGATGTCGGTCGGCGCATCGTTTCCGCTGCCTGGCCCGTTGTAAAGGATGGTCGAGGTAACGCTGCCGGTCGCTCCGTTCAGCTTCAACGTCCGATAGTCGTTGTTCGACGTGCCGCAGAGATAGGCGCTGCCCGCGCTGTCCACTTTGATGGCGACCGCATTGTAGGCGACGTGGAACTCTTGAGTTCCATTGGCGGTGTACTTGGCAGTTCCGCCGTTGCCAGTGATGTAGACCTGACCTAGGTCGTTAACGGCCAGCGCGAACGCCTCGTTTTCGCCGCTGACAGCGTTCAACTGTCGAGTCCAGATTTCCCCTCCGCTGGTGTTCAGCTTCAGGGTCATGTAGTTCTTGATCGGATAGTAACTGCCGTTGCTAAAGAACAAGGCGGTCATCACCGTGCCTGTAACATAGAGCGCGTTCTGGCCAACGTCAAAGTGACAGGCGTAAGCCGCATCCTCTACATAGCCTGGGTATGGCTGGCTCGTATTTTGGCCGTAAGGGCCGTTCTTCAGGTAGCTGAACAGCAGCGTGCCGCTGGGGGAGTACTTGAGAACCAGCATATCGTCGCCCGTGGCTCCGTTCTCGGTACTGCCAACGACATAAGCGTTGTTGCTGCCGTCTAGCGTCAGGTTATGGGCAATGTTCGACGGCACAAAAGCGTTCGGGTTGGTGAAGGTGCGTATCCAGCTTTGCGTTCCAGCTGGAGTTACCTTGACCGTAACGATCGCTGTGCCCGTGCCGCCCGTTCCCGTCGCTAGTACGTTGCCCTGATTGTCCACTTTGAGCGCGGAGCAGTTGTCGCCGCCGCCCGGGTGGTTGTACTTGTACGTCCATTCGTGCGATCCGGTGTCCGAAATCTTGGCCACGGCAAAGAGCGAGCCCGTGCCCGAATCGGTGATGTGACCGCCGACGTAGACGCCGCCGCCGGGCGCCAGCGCCATAGTCCTCACCTGGTCGCTGCTGTTTCCCGTGCCGTTGATCGTGCGCGTCCACAATCGAACGCCGTTGCTGCTGTACTTGACCACCATCATGTTCGCGCCTTGGCCAGCGCCGATCGTGTACCCGCCGACATAGACGCTTCGGCTGGAATCGACCAATACCTTGACGCCATAGTCGGCCGTGTTCGACTCGTTGTGTCGCGCCGTCCAAGCGGCGGTCTGCGCCGATGCGATCGAGACGCCCGAAACGAGCGCCAAGAGAACGGCTGCCTTCGTTGTTAGTTTCATTTGAGTTGCCTCCATGGTTTTCGTGCTACTGATGGGCAAAGCATATCCACGGGGTCTGACACAACTCTGACAAGAACTCTGACGGGACAGGGCGTAGCTCGGCGCAGGTACAATCCAAGCAATCGCATGAGCCACTTGATGATCCAGGAAATCCGCGAGCAGCCCGCCGCGCTTCAGGCCACCCTGCAAAACGAAGCCTCCAACGTTCAAGCCCTGGCAGATAGAGTGAGACAGCGCAACGTCGATTTTGCCGTCATCGTCGCGCGCGGCAGTAGCGACAACGCCGCAAAGATTCTCAAGTACCTCTTGGAGATCATGGCCGGTCTCCCGGTCGCTCTCGCTGCTCCAAGCGTAGTTACTTTATATAAGGGTCGTTTAGATCTATCCAATGCCCTGGTGATCGGCATCTCTCAGTCGGGCCAGGCCCCAGACGTAACCGAGTACCTTTCTGTCGCGCGTGCCGGCGGCGCGCTAACCGCCAGCATAACCAACGACCCGAGTTCGCCCCTTGCTAAGGCTGCTGAAAGCCATCTGGCCCTACATTGCGGGCCGGAATTGAGCGTAGCCGCGACAAAGACCTACACTTGTACGCTTGCCCTCGCCTTTCTATTGGCCAAGGCACTGTCCAACGATGGCGCCGAAGCGGCTCTGATCCCAGATCTGGCTGCTAAGACGCTGTTGCTCGAACCCGTCATCCAGCCGCTGGTCGAGCGCTATCGATACATGCGAGAGTGCGCGGTGCTGGCACGGGGGATCAATCTGGGCACGGCAGACGAAGTCGCGCTCAAACTGATGGAGACGACCTATTCTCCTGCCAAACCCTTCTCCATCGCCGATTTCATGCACGGTCCGTTTGCATTGATCGAAGATGCCTACCCTTGCCTTTTGCTCGCCCCTAACGGAGCTGCTCTTCAATCTATGGTTGACGGAGCGGCCAAGCTCAAATCCGGCGGCGCCGAGCTGATCGTCGCAGCGGCGAACAAGGACATCCTTAGCCTTGCCCGATCGCCCATCCCGATCGATTTTCAGGTCGATGAGTCCCTCTCTCCGATCGTCTACGCGATCATCGGACAGCTTTTTGCCTACTACCTAGCCGTTTCGCGCGATCTCAACCCGGATCAGCCGCGCGGCCTGACCAAAGTAACCAAGACCAACTGAACGATGGTCGTTATCGATAGCCTCCAAGAACTGCGAAGGTGGCGAGCCGGCGCAACGGACGTCGGCCTTGTGCCCACTATGGGGTGTCTGCACGAAGGGCATCTCTCGCTCGTTCGTCGTGCAAGAGAGGAGTGCGGCCAGGTCGTTGTAACGCTCTTCGTCAACCCTACGCAGTTTGGCCCGAACGAGGATTTTGCCCAATATCCGAGAAATTTGGAGCGCGACCGGACGCTGTGCGAACAAGAAGGCGCGGATGTCTTGTTCGCTCCCGACGCAAGCGAAATCTATCCTCCCGGCGATCAGACTCGCGTCATTCCAGGCGATCTAGCGAGCGGCCTGTGCGGAGCGCATCGGCCTGGCCACTTTCAAGGCGTGCTGACGGTCGTGCTGAAGCTCTTCAACCTGGCGCAGCCCGACAAGGCCTTTTTTGGCCTAAAGGATTACCAACAATATCGCGCTATCCAGCAGATGGCGTCGGACTTCTTTTTGAGCGTGGAGGTCGTGGGCTGTCCGATCGTGCGGGAGCCGGACGGACTGGCCATGAGCAGTCGGAACATCTATCTGTCGGCTGAAGAGCGGATGGCCGCGCTTTCCCTAAGCGGCGCGATCTTTCGGGCTCAGGCTGCCTGTGCCGATGGCGAGCGAGGCGCTGAGAAACTGCGTCAAATCGCTCTTAGCCGAATCCAAGAGGAGCCGCTTGTCAAGCTTCAATATCTTGAAATTGTGGACCCGGACACCCTGCAACCAATTGGCGGCATCGAAGAGAAAGGCCTTATAGCGCTCGCTGCGCATGTCGGCAAAACCCGATTGATCGACAACGGCTTCATAATCCCTTAACCTCTATACCGGTAGAATTAGGGGCATGAGAAGCCTGTCGCTGCTGTTCCTTGTCGCCTCGTTCGTCGTCTCGTTCGCCCAAACGCCACGACTGGTCGTCGTCATCAGCATCGATCAGTGCCGCGCGGATTATCTAACCCGATTCAACGATCATTACCTGCCCGCCAGCCAAAAGGGTTTTAATTATCTGATCGCCAACGGCGCCCACTATCGGGACGCGCATTTTGGCCATGTGCCCACGGCTACCGGGCCGGGCCATGCGGTGCTGCTGAGCGGCGCGCCGCCGCACTTGAGCGGTATCGTGGGCAACGAATGGTACGACCGGCAGAACAAGCGCGAGCATTACTGCGTGGACGACCTGACCACCGAGACCGTCGGCGGCCGATCCAAGCCGATGAGCCCCAAGGCGCTACAGGTTACCACCGTGGGCGACGAGTTGAAAATGGCCACGGGAAAGCGATCCAAGGTCGTCGGCATCGCCTACAAAGATCGCGCCTCGATTCTAATGGCTGGGCACGCCGCCGATACCGTCGTCTGGTTCGACGACAGCACGGGCAACTGGGTGAGCAGCAAGCACTACTGTCCCGATGGCAAGCTGCCGCAATGGGTGCAGGCGCTGAACGACGAGAAGCATATCGACATGTTCGCCGGTCGAACGTGGAAGCCGTTGTTGCCTGCGGAAGCCTACAAAGATTGTCGGCCTTTGGGCAATCCCGAGCCTTTCACGGCCACGCTGCCTGCATCTCCCGGCCAACCGTTGTACAAAGCCTTTGCATCGAGCGGATATGGCAACGATTACGTCTTCTTGACCGCGATGCGAGCCGTAGAAGCCGAAGGGCTGGGCGCCGACGATACGCCGGACATTTTGGCTATCAACCTATCCACCAACGACTACATAGGCCACGCCTTTGGCCCCAATAGCCCTCAGGTGCTGGACATCTCGGTGCGCACAGACCGCGGACTATCCGATTTTCTTAAGTTCTTGGACAAGAAGGTCAAAGGCGGCCTCAAATCGACCCTGATCGCGATCACTGCCGATCATGGCGTCGCGCCCGTACCCGAAGAACTGGCCCAATCGTACCGCGGCCCGGGCAAGCGCATAGCCTCTCGCTTGGTCGAGGAAAAAGTGGAGACTGCCCTCGACAAACTGATCGGTCCGGCCGACTGGGTCCTGGCCTACTCCGAACCGCATCTCTATCTCAACTTCGGTGCGATTCAAAGCCCTTTGTTCACGCGAGAATCGATTGAGCAAGCGGCTGCAGACGCCGCGCTCGAAGTAGACGGGGTTTACTTTGCTTTCACTCGCACCCAGCTGTTGAACGGACGCGCGCCAGGCTGGGATTGGTCGCCGCTGGTCTACAACGCCATGCATCCGCACCGTTCGGGCGATCTGATCGTCATCACCGCGCCGAACGTTTATATGTCGTCCTACCCGACCGGCACCGGCCACTTTACGCCCTGGGCTTACGACACGCATGTGCCCTTGCTGTTGACCGGCCCCGGCATCAAGCCGGGACGATACATGAGGCGCGTTACGACGCTCGACCTGGCGCCAACCCTCTCGCAATTGCTGAACATCGAGTATCCCAGCGGCAACATGGGCAAGGTGCTGACCGAAGCGGTCAAGTAAGCGCTATCAGAACTTGCCTAGGACGGTCAGTTGATAAAAGACGTCTCGACCAGGAGCGGGATTCGCCCCCTTTTGCCGATAGGTTGCCACCTTTACGTTCGGCACAATCTCAAAGTAATCGTTGATTTTGAACCGAATGCCGGCCACATAAAATGTCGGCTTTCCCGTAGTCGCCAGCTTCAGAAACTCGATCCGGTCGGCCCCCGGCACCGCATCGCTCACTACATCGGCGCGGACAAAGGGCCGTATCTTCTTCGATGCCGTCAGCTCTAAATAGATCGAGCCGACTGTGAGATTAATCGTCGCAGCGGATGGGCTTTCGCGCCTCTGCGAACCGGCCAGCAAACCGATCTTCGCCTCGGGCACGGTAATAAACGCTTCGCCCTTGATGGTGTACCATTCGACGCCCGCTGGCCGCTCCCAATAGTCGCCGTACAGATCGAGCGTCAAGGTATTGTTCGCTTTGTGAGAGACCCTGACTGAGAAGACGCGGGGATCGCCATTGGCCGTCTTTGTACCGCTTCCGTCGCCTAACATTAGCGCTAATCTGGTGAGGCGCTTGGCGTCCAAGTTCTTTTCAACCGAAATGCCCTTATCTCGAGCCGATCCCATTCTAAACAGGTCGAAGGGCGTCTTCTCGATGCCGCGATAGCCCAATGTGCTTTCGTTCGGCTCCCAG
Organism: Armatimonadota bacterium; assembly: GCA_013359125.1. Taxonomy (NCBI): domain Bacteria; kingdom Bacillati; phylum Armatimonadota; species Armatimonadota bacterium. The sequence goes on from JABWCR010000003.1 coordinate 16,650, forward strand.
GTCAGCGTCGGTATGAGCCCGAACATGATGGTGTATCCGCCCGTCGAGTATCGAACCCAGGCGTCTTTGGCAAAGCTGTCTTTGTTCGCTGTCGAGCTGAAGTTGCCTTTGTCCTTGCCTTCCCATCGTATTCGAAAGGTTGCCCGGTCTCCCAACTTATGATCATAGGTCAGGTAGACCCGTCGAATCCATATGCCGTCTTTGCCGTCAATGGTCGCGTCGTGATGCTCGCCAACGGTGTAGAAGTCAAGATAGAACAGTCCGCTCAGTTTGCCATCGCCCAGCTTGACTTGCCCAAAGGCTTCCATCGAAACAAATGACGCAACGACTATCATCATCAGCGCAATGCGCTTCATGGTCTTCTCCTTCTTGCATTAACAAATTCTTAACATTGCTGGCCGAGCACAAGCCCGGACAGTATGCCTGTTTGGATCAACCCTTGACGATTCGAACCATTGAATCGTAGAAGGCGACGCTACCCCCGACCGGGTCGCCCAGAGAAGTGTTCTTGAGAATCGGGTCCGCCTGCATCGCTGCGTTCAAGTGCGCTCCCTTCGCTCGCCTTGGGTCGGCCCGAAGCCTTTCTCCGTCCACCTCGACATCGGAAGCGCCGTACGCCCAGTGGCCATAACCCAGCCCAAATGAGACAGCGCCCGGCCTAATTCCCTGCACCACTTTAACCGGCAGCCTCATGATCTTCTTGTTTCCATGCCCCAGGCTCCATTCGCCATTGGGATTGGAGGACGACTGAACCGTAACCAGATCGCCGTGCGCCAAGCCTATCCGGTCTGCGTCTCGCTTGTTCATCAGCAGGGCGTTCTCGGGCAGCACGCTGGTCAACCAATAGTTGCCTGCGGTTCGAGACTTGGTCATGGTGATCTCGCGGTGCGTGATCAGCTTCATATCGAACTCGCCTCCCTCGGTCGAATTGCCTGCCAGGTCTATAGCAGGAGGCAAGTAGCGCGCAATACCGTCGAAGCTCTTTCCGGTGATGGCGCTCTTGGCCGATGCGGTTTTCTCACTGTACAGATTGATCAGCTTGCCGTACTTGTGCTTTACCTTATCGCCGTCGATCGCTTTGCTGAAGTCTTCATATCGACCGCCTCGGTTGAGAACGTACACGACCTTTCGCCAATTTGCTTCTCCAGCGGCTGCCCGCCACTTTTCGACGTCGAACACCGACTTGGGCAGGTGCCTCCGAGCCGTCTCGAACAGCGTCAACTCCTCGTCCGACGCATCGGGCACGGCCTCCCCGTTTTTGTCTCCGGCAGCCACATTGGCCGCCATCTTGAGATACAGATCCTCGGGACGTTTGAAGTCCATGCCTGGGCCAAATCCGTCGGTCCCATAGCCGGGCAATTGCAACTGCTCGGCCAATGCCAACAACATCGCTTCCAGAGAAATCGGCATCGTCTCTCCAAAGACCGTTGCCTCTTCCGTCATCGGCGCTATCGCGGGCTGCCGGACCGGCATTATCTTGTTCGTGAAGGACGGGTGGCTGCCCTGAAACTCCCATCGCTCCAAGTAGCTCAGGTCCGGAAAGATGTAGTCTGCGTACATCGAGGTTTCCCCGACTGTGATATCGACCGAGATGAACAGCGGCAACTTCTCCGTGTCCATCAGCGCATCGATCAGCTTGTCTCCCGCCGGCAACGAATAGACAGGGCTGGCCATGTACTGGATCAAGCACTTGATAGGATAAGGATACTGATCCGCGATGCTCGGGATGACCTCCTGATAGACATCCGAAGAGAGCGGATAAAAGGGTCTCTTTGCCGGATAACTGTCAAAGATCGTCGTCTCCTCGTATTTCACATCGTGCCGAATGCTGCTGATCCCAAACGGCTTGGCCGCGCGCGGGTGCATATCCTTTAGTACGAACGGCTTGCACTCCATCGGCTCGCCCTTCTTGTCTCCGGTTACGTTCCAAACCGTCGCTTTAACGACGCCGCCCTTCCAATCATAGCTTCCCATCAAGAGGTTGAGCGAATTGAACGCTAGACAGTTGTAAAATCCGTTGGTATGCTGGCTGACGCCGCGATGAATGTCCGCGACCGACTTCTTGCCATGTCGCGAGAACTCTGCCGCGAGTTCCAAGACCTCCTTGGGATCAAGGCCTGCGATCTCGGACCACTGCTCGATTGAATGTTCGAAGGCCGCCTCCTTTAGCAACTGGAGGCTGCTCTTGGCCACAAATCGCTTGCCCTCTTTGTCGGTCAATTCGGCCGTTACAAACAGGTCGCCGACGACAGGGTGGTCCGCATCGTTGGGATCGACCGGCACGAGGCGACCGCCGCTCTTTGCCACAAACATCTCGCGCTCATAGGCCTCGCCATCGTCGCCCAACAACTTCTTGGCCGGCGCGACGCCGATCTCGTGCGAACGAACAAACTTATCCGGCTTGCCCTTGTCATTGATCTTGACGAGCCAAGTTCCATTCGACCAGGTCGGTTCGCCAGCTGCGTCTGCAGCGCCCTTGTTCGCACAGCCCAGATAGTTGGCGTCGAATCTGTCGTTCTCGATCAACCATCTGATCATTGCCATCGCCAGCGCCGCCTCGTGCCCCGGTTTGATGGGAAGCCACTTCCAAGCTTTGGACGCCGTCTTAGAGAAGCGAGGGTCTGCGACCGCGATCTTTAGACGCCCTTCGGCGATAGAGTTGACGATGCGCGGCGTACGGCCGGGCGGTCCATAATTGCCCTCAAAAGGCGAAGCCCCCACGAACAGGATAAACTCCGCATTGGCGGTGTCGGCCTGCCAATAGAACTTGTCCCCGCCCGTCCATTTCACTTCCTTGGACTTGGGATCGTACTCCCATTGCTCGCTCATCGCCTTTCCGGCAAAGTAAAGGCTGCCTTGGCACACCGTCGTGTGCCCGTGCGCGTTAGTCGATCCAAAGGCATTCTGGATAAACCGTCGGCAAAACTGATCGCGACCCGCCTTCATTCGACCCCAATTGAACACCAGTTGGTTGTTCTTGGGGCCTAGGTCGGGATGATCTGGGTCGATCATGGCGTCCAGTTCGGCAGCAAATTTCGCCTTGAACCCCTTTACTGCATCGACAATAGCCGACTCAGGGAGTTTCTTCTTCCGCACATCCTTGATGACCTTCTTGATCGACTGTATCTCCTTGTCCATCGCCGAAGCTATCTTCGGGTCCCGAAGAGCATACGCCTCTCGAAGGCCGGGCACAACCCGGTTTTCCTCTCCCGGCACATTGGCAAACAGCGCGCCGCCCTCAACGATTTCCCTGATGGCCTGGTCGAAGTCGACGCTGACCCATTTGCCTTCGCCTCGCTTGCCTGCCCGCTTCAGAACCTTGCGAATGCGATAGGGATCGTATACAGTCTGTATGCCCGCTTGACCCTTTGGACAGATCGCGCCATCGATCCCTGCCATGACGAACGGGGATGTGTCGGCGTCCAAGTGAGGGTAGAGGGTGTGCGGCGCAATCGGGTTTCCATCTAACTTGACAGCGGTACCGTTCCAGAGCTTAACCTTCAACCCGCATCCGGTATTGCATTGCAGACAGGATGTATAGATGATGTTCTCCGGGTCGTTCTGGCCATCGACTGCCGCTGTTCTTGATTGCCGATGCAGCGCCTCTCGAGAACAGCCCGCCAGAGCGACTGCGCCGCCCAATAGCGCCGACGTCTTCAGCATGTCGCGTCGCGAAATTCGATTGTCTTTATTGTGCTCCATGTTCACATCTCCTTATGGCTGGGAGAGCCCGCCTTACCGGTGGCTCCTGCCAAAAACTTGTAGGCCGCGGCAAACAGTCCAAGGCCCAAACAGACAATGAACAGCAAGACCAGCCATTCGTGCAAAGTCGGAATGTATGTAAAGGTCAGCCGGTGGTCCCTAAACGAGTTTTGCAGCCCCTCGATCTCGGGCGTAACCAGAGCAGGAATGACGATGTTGAGCCGAACGGCCATGAACATCACCGCTACCAAAAGCCCTGCAAGGCCGTGCAATGCCATGCTCTTCGACCGCGCGAGCGCCCACAACGGAACGAGTGTTCCTAAGGCCAGATGAACGATCCAAAAGACCCACCAAAACGGTCCGAACAGAATCAGCTTCAACGTGCCCACGTCGTGCCCGATGCCGTACCAAAGCGGTATAGAAAACTCCGCCCACTCCAAGACCACGTCCAGCAACAGCAAACCTATCAATAACCTGACCAGGAACCCTGCGGTCTCTTCGAGCGCTCTTGCGGGCAGAGGCTTTAAGAGCGCCGTTATCGCCAAGAGCAGCGCCGTGCCCGAGACCAATGCCCCGGTCAGGAACAGAATTGGAAACAGCCCGCTGTGCCAAAGCGGGCGAGCCGAAACTGTGCCGAACAGCGCGCCTACGCCACCGCTGAAGGCAATGGCGAGGGGAATGCCGACGATTGCCAGTTTTCTCACCGCATGATCGCTGTTAGAACGAAACGTCATCAAATAGAGCTGTACAACGATCAAGATCGCGTAAGCTGCGTATAGCCAGATCATCCAGGTCATCATAGAGCCAAAATTGGGGCGAGTAAACACCGCATAGGCTCGAAATAGATGCCCTAAGTCTAGGCCGATCGCGAAGAGGCCGCAGACGAGAGCGATCAATGCTGTGACTAGCCCTATTCGAGCAATTCGCTTAATTGGCTCGACGCGAAAGGCTATTCCAAACGAGCAGACCAAGAACGCTCCGGCCGAAATGCCGACCAGCCAAATGTAGGCGCTGACCCACAACCCCCAGGGAACGTAACTGCCGTAGCCGGCCAATCGATGGCCGAACGCAAACCTCTGAAACATTCCAATGCTGCCCAGAGCGAATAAAGCAAGCCAAATCGCCCAAGCCCAGCCCGGAAGCCTTGGCGCTCTGGGTCCCAATGTAGTCGTCGCATTCATGGCGCTTCTCCTTCTAACTCAAGTAGTAAACTCTCGGTTCGGTGCCTAGCTCTTCCTTCAATCTCGAAGCGTTTGGAAGCGCGATCAGTTTGGACACTAAGCTTTGAGGATCGTTTGCATCGCCAAAGAACGTCGCTCGCCCGATGCAGCTGCTGACGCACATCGGCAGCATGCCGCGGCTTACACGGTGCGTGCAGAAGTGGCACTTTCGAGCATTGCCCACAGGGGACCGGTCATGCTCGCGCTTCCATTCCACGCCGTACTCGTAGCTCGGCGCCTCCTCATAGTCCGCCTTTGCGGGCGTCCCATCGGAGTAGTTCTCTCCGTAATCAAAGGTGCGCGCGCCGTAAGGGCAGGCCGTCAAGCAGTAGCGACATCCAATGCACTTATCGTAATCGATGTGGACGATCCCGTCCTTTCCCTTCCAGGTTGCGTGAACCGGGCAGACTGGCACGCAAGGAGGCTTGTCGCACTGCATACAGGGGCGAGGCACAAACCGTCGACCGACGTTGGGATACTCGCCAAACTCCTCCTCGATAACCGGTCGATAAACAACGCCGGGCGGAAGCTTGTTTTCTGCAATGCAGGCTATCGTGCATGCATGGCAACCGACGCACTTTCGAAGGTCGATCGCCATCGCCCAACGTCGCTCGGCCTCCGGCTTGGCCAACGCCCTCTTTAGATCGCGAAGCATTCGGATGAGAACATCCTCGCCGGCTGTTTCATCGGGCAACTCCGGCAACTTGACGTAGTTCTGTCTCTCGCCCTTTAGTGCCTGCGCGATGGCTTGTGGCAGAATCAGCGACGCAAAAACCGCACTGCCAAACTTGATCGCTGTGCGCCGGTCGATGGTGGGCGCTATTTGCAACAACTCTTGATCGCTCATCGTTTTCTCCCTCTCATCTCCGCAGCCAAATCTGCAACGGACTTGTTAGCCAGCGCCTGGCGCACGCTCTCTTTCATCGCCTGCCATGTCTCATGCAGAGCGCACGGATCTTCGGCGTTGCACAGTCGGTGGCTGTCCAAGAAACAGTAGGGTTTGTCGAATTCGCCGCCGTAGGCCTCGATCACATCTAACACGGAGATCAGGCTGGCTGGACGGGCCAGCGAATAGCCCTGATCCTTTCCTCGCTTGACCAACAGCAGATTGTGATTGGCCAGAAGACTGAGAATGTTGGCCGTGAACTTTTTGGGAATGTCGGCTTCTGCGGCAATCTGGGCGGAGGTACAGACCTCGCCCTCCTTTAACGTCGCTAACCGTGCAATTGCGGCGAGCGCGTATTGGCTTCCTCTTGATATCTTCAGCAGGCCTGACATTTCCATATTCTCCAGTTTTTCAGTGGAGATAGTGGAGAATACCACATTTTGTCGGATTTTGTCAAGAGCGTCGGAATCTGATTTGCCCCCGGACGGAGCGTCTACCCCGTCTTGCCCGGAATGCCGGGCTCGGTCATCTTGATCGCGTCGAACACCTCGGCCAGCTGATCATCGGTCAACAGACCCGATTCTCGGGTTACTTGCACCACGCTTTTCTTTTCGCGCAGCGCCGTCTTGACAATCTCGGCAGCCTTTTGATACCCGACAAAGGCGTTCAGCGCGGTCGCCAGACTGGGGCTTGTCTCGGCATACCAGCGGCATCGTTCTTCGTCGGCCTCGATCCCGCTCACGCACCGATCGACCAGCGCCTGGGACGCATTGCCCAATATTTGGAGAGCGAAAAGGGTGTTGTAAGCCATGACGGGCATCATGACGTTCAGTTCCAACTGTCCCGCCTGCACGGCCAAGTCCACCACCGTCGCACATCCGATGGCTTGAAAGCAGACCATGTTGACCATTTCGGGAATGCTGGGGTTTACCTTTCCGGGCATGATGCTGCTGCCAGGCTGAACCGCAGGCAGCACGATCTCGGCCAGCCCTGTGAGCGGTCCGGACGAAAGCAGACGCAGGTCGTTCATGATCCGACCCAGTTCCATAGCATAGATGCGAAAAGCCGCCGCGACTTGCGCCTGCGCGATGTGGCTCTGCATGGCTTCTCGCATGTCTGTGGCGGGACGAAATGGAATGCCGGTGTACTCGGCCAACAACTGGACTGCGCGAGAGCGATAGTTCGGATGCGTATTCAGACCTGTGCCGACCGCGCTTCCGCCCAGGCCGAGTTCCTCAATCTGTTCGGCTGCTTCCTGCAATCGTGCATGGCACTTTCTGATCGTCGCGGCGTAGGCGGCGAACTCCTGGCCCAAACGTATGGGCACGGCGTCCTGCAAATGGGTGCGGCCTGATTTCAAGACACGGTCAAACGCGCGTCCCTTCTCGTCAAACGCCTCAGCCAGCGCCTTCGCCTTCGGCATCATCTCCCGCAAAGCGAGGCGCGTCGCGATTCGCATGGCGGAGGGAAAGGTGTCGTTGGTCGATTGGCCATAGTTCACATGATCGTTGGGATTGAGGATGGAGTAATCGCCTATCTGCCCGCCCATAATTTCGATCGCTCGGTTGGTCAAGACTTCGTTCACATTCATATGAAACGATGTGCCGGCGCCTTGGTGAAAGATGTCGGTGGGGAACTGATCGCGGAGCTTGCCCGACAGCACATCGTCCGCCGCCTGTGCGATGGCGTCCGCTTGTCGCTTTTCAATTAGACCGAGTTCGCCGTTCGCCACTGCGCAGGCCTTTTTGAGCAACACATACGCCTCGACCATCAATGCGGGTTCGGCAATGCCGCTAATGGGGAAATTCTCTTGGGCTCGGAGGGTTTGCAAGCCCCAATAAGCATCGACGGGAATCGATTTTTCGCCTAGCGAGTCGCGTTCGGTTCTATAACTCATGGATGGCTCCTTAGCGTGCGTTTTTCAATCGCTCGGCAGCGTTTTCGGGCAGCACGTCGGTTATAAACGTGCCCGCGCCCGTTTCGCAACCGGCAAGATATTTTAGCTTATGGGCGTCTCGGCGCAACGGATAGTGGATTATGTGAAAGCGCCAATAGCCATGTTCTTGCCCGTCGGTCGGTCGAGGATATTGCGCCATCATCAGCGGCATCGGATCGGCCCAGAGGGCGTCGTATCGCTGGGCTATGTCGAGCAGAGCGCGACCTAACAAGCGCCGCTCGTCGAGGCTCAAATCCGACAAATCCCTTGCATGGCGCTTGGGCGCCAGCCATGTTTCGTAGGGGAAACGCGCAAACGAAGGCGCCCAGCACCGCCAATGATCGTCCTCGAAGACCGTCGCTCCGTCTTGCATTAGCTCGCGCCACAGGCGGGCGTTCCCCTTTTGCGCCTGCATGGCTTTCTCGATAACTGGCGGAAGATAGGAAAAGGCATAAATCTGTCCGTGCGGATGGGTCAGCGTAACGCCGACCTCTTTGCCCCTGTTCTCGAATATGTAGAGGTACTCCGCGCCGTCCAATGCCCCTAACTCCAAATAGCGATCCAGCCAGACTTCGACCAGCCTTTCGGCGCGATCGGGTTCGAGATCGGCAAACGTCCCGTTATGGCGATCCGTGTAGACCACGACCTCGCAGGCCGATTTGCCCTGAATGGGCGGCAATGATGGGTGCCGGTTGTCGAAGACAACGATGTCGAACTCGGATTGCGCGATTTCCTTACCGCCAGGGCATAATGGGCACTCCGCGTCGTCGGGCAAAAAGGCGCGATCCTGTCGAGCGGGCGCGACCGCAACCCATTCTTGTCGCAACGGGTGCCAGCGTAGCTCGGCCAATCTTTAGTTCAGGCGCGGCTCGGGGGCGCTCGCCTTGGGCTTGTTCCAGGGCATCAGCGACAAGATCATCCCCATAGGACAGATATTGGTCGCTCCGGCAAAGGTCAATCCAGCGCCGACGAATGCGCTCAAACCGATCCATCCGGGATGGACCGAGAGCGAGAGGCCGACTCCGGTCAGAATAAGCAGACCAGCGATCAGTCGGACCTGACGCTCCAGCGCCCATCGAGACTGGGTCGAGCGAACGACGGGCAGTCCTTCGTTCGCCCATGCGGTCGTACCGCCCTCTAGCAGATAGAAGTCGCCCCGATGCGACTTCAGAATCTCGCCGCACATGGCCGCGCGCGTTCCGCTTTGGCACACCAGAACAAGCGGCTCTTCGGGGTGCATGTCGTCCAGACGGCCCTCTACCTGTTCCAATGGCATGTTGACAGCCATAGGCACATGCCCGGATGCATACTCTCCCGGAGATCGGACGTCTATCACTTGAAATTTCTGTCCGCTTTCCAATAATTCTTGCAGTTCCTTCGGCTTCATCAACCCTTGCATTATGTATCTCCTGATGTTATGCGGTATCGGCGGCCATGTCCTCTGCGATCGGTCGGCGCACGATCAGTTTTAGGCCGACAACCGCCTCGACGACCACGCTTTCTCCTACGTCTATGGGTGGGTCTTTGGTTTCCGCCGTCCAAAGAGCGCTTTCGACAAAAACCTGTCCCACCGGATCCAACTTTGCCTTGACGACGGCCGTCTTGCCGATGATCCCCTCTTTGCCGCTCTCTTTCTTGCGTTTTTGCGATCTCCATGCTGCCATGAGCGCGATGGTCATCAGGCCAAAGGTCAGCACGGTCATCACCGCGATCAGCCACATGCTCAATCGAAAAGCGGGCGAATCGGTTCGGAACAGCAGCACCGATCCCATTACAAAGGACGCGATCGCCCCGGCCGTCAACACTCCATGTGTCGCCGCAAACAGATCGATGATCACAAGAGCAAAGGCCAAGAGTATCAAGAGGATGCCCAACACGTTAACCGGCAGCACCGACCACGCATAGAGCGCCAACAGCAACGAGATGACGCCCACGACGCCCGGCAGCGTCGCGCCCGGATTCTGAAGTTCGCCGATCAAGCCATAGAACATCAGCAAAATGAGCACGTAAAAGACGGCCGGGGTTGCAATGAAGATCAGGAACGCCTCTGCCGTCGTCTTGGGGATGTCGATCGGCTGCTTGCCCTTGGTCGAGAGCGCGATCTCTGTGCCCGATGCCAGTTTTACGGTCTTTCCATCGATCTGCCCTAACAGATCTTGCATATCGACGGCGATCAGATCGACGACTTTCTTGCTGGTCGCGTCCTTCTCGTTGAGCACTTTGCTCTCCGAGACCGCCAGCTCGGCCCACTCTTTGTTTCTTCCGCGCTGTTCGGCTATGGATCGCGCAAAGGCAACGGCGTCGTTTGTAACCTTCTTGGCCATCTCGCCTTCAATGTCTTTCCCGTCGCCAGAGACGGGGTGCGCAGCACCGATCCGGGTGCCGGGGGCCATGGCTGCCACGTGCCCTGCCATGGTGATGAAGACTCCTGCCGACCCTGCGCGCGAGCCCGACGGCGACACATAGACGACGACCGGAATGGGGCTGTTGAGGAAGAGTTGGACGACGCGCTTCATGGCCTCCATCTCGCCGCCCGGAGTGTCCAGCAGCATGATGAAGCACTCAGCGCCCTTCTCGACCGCCTCCGTATGGGCGCGAACGACATAGTCGGCCGTCGCCCGCGTTACGATCTCCTCAAACTTGATCGAATAGACGGGACGCTGAGACCATGCGCTGACGGCGACCAGCCACAACAGCATCCAAACGGCACGTTTCATGGCAAGACTATTGTACCGGTTTCTTAGCCGGCGCCTTCGCAGGCTCGCGTCCTTCTGGGTAAAGGATCATCCGCGTCATCAGATCCTTGCCCGATTTGCCTTTCTTTCGATAGAGCGTCGCTTCGACCGGCGGTATGATTTCGGTAACGGGTGTTTCTTTGCCCTTGATCAAGAACTTGCTCCCGTCGTCATACTCGACCTCGATCTCCGATCCATTCTTAGTAACGAACACCAAGGTGCGCCAACGCTCGTCGATGCTCTTTAGTAGTCCGGCCACGGTCGGAGTGAAGGGCTCTTTTGGTGCTACAGTTGGGATTGCGGGAGCCATTGCAGCCTCGGCGCCGCTTGGGGGATAGAGGATGACCTTGGCCGCGATCTCGCCTTTTTTCTCAATGCTCGCTTCGACGGGAACGGCGACGTCTTTGGGCTGGATCGTCTTGCCGGAAAGCAGAAACAGCGTCGATTGGTCGAAGGCGATCAAAGCGTCGGCCTTTCCTGCCAGCGCGAAGCGCAGCCTTTTGCCCGTTTGATCGACGCCTTTCAACAGCCCTCGCTCGGCGGTCGGCTTTGCGACGGCTGCTGCTTGCGCCGCATCGCTAACCTTGAGCAGCGTGGTTTCCAAATTGCTCAGCAATCGGGGCGAAACGTGCACCAAATCGCCCTTCTCAAACTCCTCCATGGTCGCAGGCTTGCCCTGCTTGGTGATCGCGGTCTTGTCGCTAATTCGATAGGTGAACTTGGCGCCGTCGGGGAACTTCACTTCGACCGTCTCGTCTTCGATCGATTCTAAAGTCGCTTTGTGCTCGCCTCGTCGAATCGCGTCCAGCCACTTTGCGGTCTCCAGATCGGCCATCTCGCGGATGTGATCCCCTGCGTTCGTGCGCACGCTCATGCGCACTCGCACCGTCTTGCCGACCTGCTTTTTGAAATCCTCTTGAGTAACGGGCTTCTTGTCCGCCCAAAGCTTCGCGCTCTTTCCCAAGGGCACGGTCTGCTCTGCGCCGCCTCGCTTCTGAACAACTGCCTCGCTCTCTTTCGGGTCCAGCTTGATCAGCTTCGCGTCAAAAATCTCGGTATCGGCCAGTGCGACGCCTGATAGAAGCAGCAGACCAATCGCCGCTCGGATCATCCGTGATCACCGCCTTACGTTGACAAGGATTTCGCGAATCTTCTCGCAGATCGAGATGGCTTGGTCGTAGGGCCGCTGCCAGATGTTGCGGCCAAAGATCAACCCGGTGGCGCCCGCCTCCATCGTCAGCTGGATCTTGCGCAATACGGCCTCGTCCTCGCCCTTCTCGCCGCCCGAAAGGATGACAAGGGTCTTAAACGCCGACGCGACGACGCGACGGATCATCGCGTCGTCGCTCTCTTCCAATTCGTTGTAGGGTTTGGGGTGATTGGCCCGCTTCTCTGGCGGAGGCAGCTTAGGAAAGTTCACTTTTACTACGTCTGCACCCAATTCCGCAGCCGTCCGAGCCGCATAATCGATCGCCCACAGCGAATCGCGACCGCCCCTTGCCTCCACAGCGTCGCCTCGCGGATAGGCCCAAACCACCACCGGCATCCCATACCGCTCGGCCTCGGATCGAACCTCCATGAACTGATGAAAGTCTTCATCCTGGCGCGAAGAACCCACATACAGCGTGTAGCCCACCGCGTCGGCGCCCAGTCGAACCGCCTCCTCAACCCTTGAATTGAGCGGCGACAGCGGATGCGCGTCGGAGGGGACTTCCGTCTTGCCGTTCAGTTTCAGAATCAAAGGCACCTCGCCCGCAAACCGTCCGATGAACTTTTCCGATGTGCCGTATTGGAAAGCGACCGCGGAGAAACCGGCATCCTTGGCCAGGCTCAATATATAAGCCGGATCGGCCGACACCGGATTGGGGAAGAAGTCTCTTGGCCCGTGCTCTAGTCCCTGATCGTACGGCAGCACCATCAGCGTTCCATGGCCCGGGCCGTACTTATAGAGCAATCGATGCAATCGTGCGCGCTTGCCCGCGCTCAAGTGATCCATATCCGCCAAAGTCAGCGCCTTAACAGCCATATCCGTGCCCTCCGCCTGCCAAAAAGTTTAGCGAATTATACCTGCGACAGGTAGGAAGCGCTCGTCGCCGCGTCGAAACATCGCCCCATGAGTCAAGACGCGATCGATGCCCTTTTGCAAGAAGAGCGGGCCTTTTCGCCCTCGGCAGAATTTGTTGCCCAAGCCAATGCGAACGACCCCGCGATCTATGACCGCACGGCAGGCGACTATGAAGCATTTTGGGCGGAGCAGGCCAAGCGGTTGGAATGGATCGAGCCCTGGCGCGCCGTGCTGGAATGGTCGCCTCCCAACGCCAAGTGGTTTCTTGGAGGCAAGCTGAACGCCTCGGCCAACTGCTTAGATCGTCATGTAAAAACTTGGCGCAGAAACAAGGCCGCCCTGATTTGGGAGGGCGAGCCGGGCGACGAGCGCGTATTGACCTATGCCGACCTGTATCGGGAGACCTGCAAGTTCGCCAACGTGCTCAAATCGCTTGGCGTCAAAAAGGGCGATCGCGTCTGCATCTATATGGGGCTGGTGCCCGAAGTGGTGGTCGCCATGCTCGCCTGCGCCCGCATCGGCGCGCCCCACTCGGTCGTCTTTGGCGGCTTCAGCGCCGAAAGCCTGGTCGATCGCATCAATGACGCGGAGTCCAACGTGCTGATTACCGCGGACGGCGGATGGCGCAGAGGCTCGATCGTTCCGCTAAAGAAGAACGCCGACGAGGCTCTGGCCAGGTGCCCCACGATAAAACATTGCGTCGTACTGAAGCGCATCGGCGATGAGATTCCGGTCCACATGGAGCCGAACCGGGACGTTTGGTGGCACGAAGCGATGCAGGATGCCAGCCGCGATTGCGAGCCGGAACCGATGGACTCGGAGGACCTGCTCTACCTGCTCTACACCTCCGGCTCCACAGGCAAGCCCAAGGGCATCATGCACACTACGGGCGGCTACATGACCGGCGTAACGGCCACCTCGCACTATGTGTTCGACCTGAAGGAAGAAGACGTGTTTTGGTGCACGGCGGACGTCGGCTGGGTAACCGGGCATAGCTATATCGTCTACGGCCCGCTCTCCAACGGCGCTTCTTGCATCATCTACGAGGGCGCGCCCGACTATCCCGACCGCGACCGATTTTGGCAAATGGTCGCCAAGTATCGGCCGACCGTGTTTTACACCGCCCCCACCGCCATCCGAGCCTTTATGAAATGGGGCGACCACTACCCGGCCAAGCACGACCTTTCATCGCTGCGACTGCTGGGCACGGTCGGCGAGCCGATAAACCCGGAAGCCTGGATGTGGTACCACAAGCACATCGGGCGCGAGCGGTGTCCCATCGTCGATACTTGGTGGCAGACCGAAACCGGCTCGATCTTGATAACGCCGCTGCCAGGACTGGTCGCCACCAAGCCAGGATCGGCCACCAAGGCCTTCCCCGGCATCTTTCCTCAAGTCTTGGACGCCGAAGGCAATCCCGTTCCGCCCGGCAAGGGCGGCTACCTGGCGCTCACCAAGCCTTGGCCCTCAATGCTACGGGGCATCTATGGCGATCCAGAGCGGTTTAGGGAAGTCTACTGGTCCAAGTATCCGGGCATCTACTTTACCGGGGACGGCGCTCGCCAAGACGAGGACGGCTATTTTTGGCTGATGGGTCGCGTGGACGACGTGATCAACGTCTCCGGCCATCGCCTTTCCACCATGGAGGTCGAGAGCGCATTGGTCGATCATCCCGCCGTAGCCGAAGCGGCCGCGATCGGGAAGAACCACGAGATGAAGGGACAGGCCGTCGCCGTATTCGTAACCATACGCGAAGGGTTCGAGATGACCGACGCGCTGAAGGACGACCTAAAGGCGCACGTCGTTATGAAAATCGGCGCGCTGGCCCGGCCGGACGACGTGATCTTTAGCGCCGATCTGCCCAAAACGCGCAGCGGCAAGATCATGCGGCGTCTGCTTCGAGACGTAGCCGAGGGACGCGCCTTAGGCGATACGACGACTCTGGCCGACCCGACCGTCGTCGCCGCCCTTAAAGAAAAGTACGAAGGGCAAGAGGATTAGGCGGGGATTCTGGACAGTCGCCGGCGAGCAAGCACGGCCAAGGACGCGGGCTCCGGCACGACATAGGTCCACATGACCGCTTCCGCGCGGCCGCCGAAGCGCGAGTTGTAGGCCGTGCCGTTCCATAAAACCGCCTTGCGCGTCGGCCAAAAGGCCCAGCCGACCTGATAGTCGCCGAACAGGTCGTTGATCTGCGATTCGCGGGCTCCCGCCGGGTGCAGATCGACGAAGCTTTCGGCCGTGCCGTACCAGAGCGCGGCATGGCTGCGCGCGCCTGCGCCGGTTATCATACTCGCCCAGCCGCCCTGCCGGCCGCTGTGGGCGCTCAGCGCGACGGACGAACTGGCGCCGGCCGGATGGATGAGTTGAAAACTGCTCGCGCTGCCGCGCCAAATGCAGGCCTTGTTGTCGGCATGTCCCGCTTGAATCTCGCCGTCCGTACCATAAGCGTCGGAATGGAACCAATCGCCGAAAGGATGCTATCGCACGAAGCTCGACGCAGAACCGCGCCAGAGCGCCGCACGATTGTTCAAGAGATCGTTCGGGTCGCCGTATCGGACGGTTCCCGCCTGCTGCCCTCCGCCGACGCCGTAAGCGGCCGAAAACGTCGCGTTAGGCTGATGGAGATCTGTAAACGCAACTGAGTTGCCGTTGTCGTTCAATGTCCACAACGCGGCATGGCTAACATCCGAGATTCGCACATTGCCGACGACGTTCCTCCCACGCATATGGAGTACGCGCCCAGAGGACGCATTCGGCGGCGCTAGGATAATCGTCGAACCGGACGGAGCGAGCAAACCCGGCATAGTGGCACCGCCATCGTTGATCGACGCCCCCGCAAACCCTGAACCTGTGCCATGGCCCCAGGTCTGAACCGCCGAGTCGGGATGCAGGCTGATCGCCCGCCACTGGGCAACAGCTGAAGGGCCTGCAAGAAAGGCGCAGCCAAACACGAACACAATCGCCCAGATTCGGTTCCAGCTAGACATGCACACATTGTGCCGCAGCACCAACCGAACCACCATCGACGCCAACGGCGAAACGTACACGGTTACCTTCGCTACCAACGCCGGCATGACGACGCGCATCGAGAACTTCGTTATCACAGGGGCGACTGCAAGCGGCATCCAGATCATCGGAAACTCGACCCATCAGCCGACGCCGATCGTCGCAGGCTGCATCATTGAACAAAATCAAGCGACCTTAGGCGGCGGTATCTACGTTGAATATGCCAGTCCAACGATTACTGGGAACCGCATCCTGAACAACACGGCCAGCGGCGCGGGCGGAGGCATCTACGCGATCGGGGCGAGCAATGGCAGCGAGCCGGTGATCGCCGACAATCTCATCGAAGGCAATGTCGCCGGCGGCACCGGAGGAGGCGGCGGAATCTACTCCTTCCAGACCAACCCGTCCATTCTCAACAACACTTTTATTCGCAACTCTGGGGCTACTAAAGGCGGCGCTATCAAGTTGAAGTTGGCAGACCCCGCAACGCTGATCAACAACATTGTGGCTTGGAGCGAGACTCACAACGGCATCTTCGTCGAGGACGACTGCGACAATGTCGAGATTGGCTACACATGCTTCCACGACAACGGCGTCAACATCGAGGAACAGCAGGCTGGCGATGTGACCGAACACCATACTCTTCAGGGCGATCCCGATCCCCTGATCGTCTGTGGATTTCATCTCGCCGACGGTTCGCCGTGCCGCGATGCAGGCGACAACGGCGCGTTCGTCAGCGGCGACAAAGACATCGACGGCCACGATCGGATCATCAACGACGTCATCGATATCGGCGCGGATGAGTATGTCGCCGACGTGGACGGCGATGGTTGCGTCGACGACACCGATCTGGCGATGGTGTTGACCGCGTTCGGCTTTGGCTGTTGATCAACTGCTGAGTCCGGGCCGTAGTCTGGCCCGGACTGCCTTCAGGAGACTGACAAAAACGGCCAGGCCCGGCGCTATAATCTCATCAAGCCCAGGAGGGACATCGCCATGCCGCGTAGAGCGACCGACTCTGAACTGCTGACCAAGTTAGGCTACAAGCCGGACGATAAGCTCCTGGTTCTTCATGCGGATGACCTGGGTATGTGCCGCTCGGTCAATGCCGCCTCCATCGCCGCGCTCACCAAAGGCATCGTTTCCAGCGCGAGCGTGATGGTTCCGTGCCCCTGGTTTCCCGCCATGGCCGCCTGGGCAAAGACCAATCCTGATGCCGATTTGGGGCTGCACCTGACTCTGACCAGCGAATGGCAGCATTATCGATGGCGGCCCGTCGCCTCGATCGACAAGGTGAAAGGCCTGCTGGATCAGGACGGTTTCATGCATCGCAAAGTGGAGGACGTCGTCAAGCGCGCCTCGCCGCAAGAGGTCGAGATCGAGGTGAGAGCGCAGATCGAGCGCGCGCTTCACTTTGGCATGAAGCCGACGCACCTCGACTCACACATGGGTACGCTCTTTGCCGATCCGCGCTTCTTCGAGGTCTATGTCAAATTGGGGCGCGAATATCGGATCATGCCGATGCTGATGGAGGACACGCCCGAAACCTTGCTGATGGCCGCCGCGCTGGGTATCGATTACAAACCGATCCACAAGAGGCTGAAGGAGCAGAAGTTCGTGATGATAGACCGATTGCACACGGGCGAGAACGGAGCGGACGAAGCCGACCGCAAGCGCAAGTTCGACGCCTATTTGGCCGCGCTCAAGCCGGGCGTGAGCGAGATCATCGTGCACCTGAGCGGGGACGAAGCGGAGATTCGAGAAATCACGGGCAATTGGCGCAATCGTTTTATTGAAGGCCGGGTCTGCGTCGACCCCGAAATGCGCCAGATGATCGACCGGCACGGGGTGAAGCTGATCGGATATCGCGAGCTGGCGCGAGCGTGGGCGGTATGAGCCGCTGGCTGAAGGGCAATACCCACACGCATACGACCGAGAGCGACGGCGACAGCCCGTTGGAGGCCGTCGCCGGATGGTACGAAGATCACGGATACGACTTTCTGGTCATCACCGATCACAATCGCGTAACGGACGTGAGCGGCTATTCGGGGCGGCTGACGCTGCTGGCAGGCAATGAGATCAGCCTGAGCGCAGAGGGCAAGCCGGTGCACGTCTGCGGCATCGACACGCCCAATCTGCCGACGCCCCAACCGGGCGAGACGATCGTCGAGACGCTCCAGATCGCCACGGATGCGATCTTAGCCGCGGGCGGCGTGGCGCAGGCCAATCACCCCAACTGGCATTGGGCTTTCGGCGCCAAGGAGCTGACTCAGGTGAAAGGCTGCGCTCTGTTAGAGATTTTCAACGCGAATTGGGACACCAACAACTTTGGCGGGGGCGGCAGCCCATCGACCGACGAGATGTGGGACGAGGCGCTGACGGCGGGGCTGAGAATCTGGGGCGTTGCGAGCGACGACATGCACCACTTGACGGGCGATCCGGCGGATCGGCGGCGCTACTGGCCCGGCTTTGGCTGGGTTTGCGTCGAGGCGGCGGCGAACGAGCCTGCCGAAATTGCCCGGGCGCTGGCGGAAGGCCGATTTTACGCTTCGACCGAGGTCGAACTTCTGGACTATGCGGTCGACGCGGACGAGATTCGGCTGGAGATCGCGCCGATAGCCGACTTCAAGTACGACACTTGTTTTATCGGCAGTAGCGGCAGAACGTTGGCGGTAGTTCCCGGCTTGTCGCCGGCCTATCGGATGCGCGGAGACGAGGGCTATGTCCGCGCTAGGGTCGTATCTTCCAACCACGGCTTCGCCTGGACCCAGCCGGTTTTCTTAGAGTAGATTCGTACTCGGTTTTGTGCTACATTTTGAAAAAATCCCGTTCGTGAGGGACGATTTAGGCTCGCGGGGACGCTCGCCCTCCCGTTTGGTGGCTTTGGCTCGCGGGGACGCTCGCCCTCCCGTTTGGTGGCTTTGGCTCGCGGGGACGCTCGCCCTCCCGTTTGGCGGCTTCGGCTCGCGGGGACGCTCGCCCTCCCGTTTGGCGGCTTCGGCTCGCGGGGACGCTCGCCCTCCTCGCCCTCCCTTTGGTCTCAGTGGAAGTTGAACGGGAATCTCTCGATTTGTAGCACAACTTTGAGTACGAATCAGCCCAAGGCGCGCCATTCGGAGGCGCCTGGCCACAACAAATCCGCCTCTTCGGGACCATCCGAGCCTGGCGCGTACAAGGGAACAGGGCGTGCGTCCGACGCCCAAGCCCGCAAGATCGGATCCAATGCCTGCCAGGCCTGCTCCACCTCGTCAAAGCGCAAAAAGTGAGTTCGATCCCCTTCTATCGCGTCCATGATCAGATTTTCGTACGCTCCCGCGCTCGTCTCGGTGCCGTTCCGATAGGGCGCAGTCAGCGCAACGGTTCGTGGCCGCATCTCTAGCCCGACCGCTTTCGCCTGAGCCTCCAGGATCATCTGCTCCTTAGGCTTTAGCTCAAAGAGCAGTCGGTTCGGCTCCAGCCGTTGCAGCGGCGTCTCCCGAAACAGTCGCATCGGCGGCGCCTTAAACTTGATCGCGATCTCTGTGCGGTCGGCCGACAGTCGCTTGCCCGTGCGCAGATAGAAAGGCACTCCGCTCCACCGCCAATTGTCGACATACAGCCTCACCGCCGCATAGGTCTCCGTTCGGCTGTCCGGCGCCACGCCCTCCTCCTGCAGATAGCCCTCGTACTGACCCCTGGTCGCGCACGCCGAGGACTCCTCTGGCGACACCAGGCGCAACGATTTGAGCGCCTTGACCTTTTCTGTCCTCAAATCGTCCTGAAAGAGCGATGCCGGCGGCTCCATGGCGGTCAGCGCCAGCAGTTGCATCATGTGGTTCTGCATCATGTCGCGCAGCGCGCCGCTCTCGTCGTAATAGCCTGCCCGACCCTCCATGCCGCTCGCCTCAGCCGCGGTGATCTGCACGTGGTCGATATAGTTGCGGTTCCAAATAGGCTCAAAGAGCGCGTTGGCGAACCGGAAGACCAGGATGTTCTGCACCGTCTCCTTGCCCAGATAGTGATCGATGCGGTAAATCTGCGACTCGCGCCAATGCTCGCTGACTTGGCGATTGAGCGTCTGCGCCGAGGCCAGGTCGTTGCCAAACGGCTTCTCGACCACCAACCGCCTATAGCCGAGCGTCTCGTCGTGCAGTTCGCAATCGGCCAACAGCTGAGCCGCTTGTCCAAACAGACCCGGAGGCAGCGCCAGATAGAAGAGCGCGCTGCCCTGTATGCGCTCGGCCAGCGAGCAGACGCCCTCCATCTCTAATCCGCCCTGCACATATTCGGGAAAGCGCCGAGCAAACTCGCCATCTTCCGACTCGATTTCGGCCAAATACTCCCCAATCGTAAAGGGCTTGCGACCATAGGGCAAGATGCTCAGATCTTCAGGCAGCCGACCGTGCTCGTGCAAACGGTGCAAAGCGGGAATCAGCAATCGCCGAGCCAGATCGCCCGTCGCGCCAAAAATTACCAGCGTCTGGCTCAATCGTCCGACCGCCTGACCGCATGGCCGCCGAACGCATTGCGCAGCTGCGCCAAAAGCCGATATTGGTAACCGTCCGAATCTTGACTCCGAAACCGCTCGTGCAGCGCGATGGTCAGCACCGGCGCCGGCACGCCCAGCTCCACTGCCTCGTTCACAGTCCATCGTCCTTCGCCCGAATCGGCCACAAACGGGATGACCCCTTCCAACTCCTGGTCATCGGCCAAAAATCCAGCGATCAAATCCAGCAGCCAACTTCGGACGACCGTGCCGTGCCTCCAGGCTTCTGCGACGGCTGCCAGATCGATGCCGAACTCCTCCTTCTGCCGCATCAGGTCGAAGCCTTCGGCAAACGCCTGCATCATCCCATATTCGATGCCGTTGTGGATCATCTTGACGTAGTGCCCTGCGCCGACCGGCCCGGCATGAACCCAGCCCTTTTCGGGATGGGGCGCAAGGTCTCGAATTATGGGCGTCAAGATGCGCACGGTCGCCTCGTCCCCGCCGATCATCAGCCCGTAACCGTTTTCCAAGCCCCAAACGCCGCCGCTGACGCCCACATCCACATAGCGAATGCCGTGCTGCGACAAACGACGGCCATACTCCACAGAATCCTTGTAATTGCTGTTGGCGCCGTTGACCACGATATCGCTCGATCGAAGCAGAGGAATCAGCGCGTCGATCGTGTCGCTGGTCGGCGCCCCAGCCGGCAGCATCAGCCACATAATGCGTTGGGGAGCGGCCAACTCGGCGGCCTCGCTCAGCGAATAGGCTGCCGCGCAACCCGCGGCGGCCATTTCGTCCACTGCCTCTCGAGTGCGCGCGTGCGCTATCACCTCGTGCCCCGCCGCTGCCAAGCGTCTCGCCATGTTTCCGCCCATTCGCCCCAGTCCGATCATCGCTAGCTTCATCTTTCGCCTCCCTCAGAAGTATAGCCGCACAGGAAGGCCGCCCAATCTGTCGAACCCTTAGCGCGATGAGACGAGCGACCGACAAGCCCTCTCGAATGTGGGGAGGGCGATTTCAAAAGCCGCCTTCTCCAGAGGCCGAAGCCTTCTCTCGATCGATCGAGATCGATGCGAGAATGTGGCGACAGGACGTTTGGGGAAGCATCGCCCATGCCCGGATGCTGGCCTCTTGCAACATTCTGACGCCTCAAGAGGCCGAACAGATCGTGCAAGGATTGCTGGAGCTGGGACAGGAGATCGAATCTGGCGCCTTGCAGTTGGATCCTGGCGCAGAGGACATCCACACCTTCATCGAGGCGTCGCTGCACAACAAGATCGGCCCGGTGGCGGGGAAGCTCCATACCGCGCGAAGCCGCAACGATCAGGTCGCCACCGATTCCCGCCTTTGGGTCAAGGACGCGATCCGCCTTATCCTGCTCCACCTTCACTACCTGCAAGAGATTATCGTCTCGACTGCCTCCAAGCACACCAAGACGCTCATGCCGGGATTGACCCATCAGCAGCACGCGCAGCCGGTCAGCCTGGCGCATCATCTGATGGCCTATTTCTGGATGTTCGAGCGCGACTTCGAACGGTTGTGGGACTGCCAAAAGCGCATGGATTATTCGCCGCTGGGTTCGGGCGCCTTGGCCGGCACTTCGTTCGCTATCAATCGCCGCTTTACCGCCGAAGAATTGGGCTTTTCGGGCGTAGTAGAGAACAGCATGGACGCCGTTTCGGATCGCGACTTTGCGGCGGAGTTTATCTTCGCCTGCTCCCTGATGATGGTGCATCTCTCCCGCCTTTCGCAGGAGCTGATCAGCTGGAGCTCGCCCGAATTTGGCTACGTAACGTTGGACGACGCCTTTACCACCGGTAGCAGCATCATGCCCCAAAAGAAGAACCCCGACATCGCCGAGTTGATTCGCGGTCGCAGCGCGCTGGCGATCGGCAACACGGCCGGCATCCTGAGCCTGCTGAAAGGCCTGATGCTGACCTACAACCGCGATCTGCAGGACGACAAGCCGTTGCTGTTTGGCACCTTCGACATCGCTCTGCCTTCTCTTGATTTGATGGCAGCGATGATCAGCACGGCCGAATGGAACGTCAAAGCGATGCGGGCGGCCTCCAGGGGCGACTTTTCGACCGCGACCGAACTGGCCGACTACCTTGTACAAAAGGGCGAGACGTTTCGAGAGGCGCATCGGATCGTCGGAGAGATCGTGCTGCATTGCATCAGCGAGCGGCAGCCGTTAGAGAAAATGACGCTTCCGCAGTTGCGGAAGCGTTCTAAGCTGTTTGGCGAGGATGCGCTCGAACTGATTCGGCCCGAAAGAGCGCTGATGGCTCACAATACCGAGGGAGGCCCGTCTCCCAAGCGAGTGCAAGAACAGATTCGCCGCGCGCGCAGAATCTTGCGCCGCCACGAACCGTTTGCCGATTAAGAATCGGGTATACAATCTCGCCATGAGTTTCGGGGGATCGTTCCTGACAGAGCCGCCCAAAAACCCGTTCATCCCAGAGCGCTTTGCGCCCGAAGAACGCCTGATGGGCGAGGCCGCCATGCGCTTTGCCCGACAAGAGGCGCTGCCGGCGCTGGAATCGGGCGGCCATTCGAAGATGCGGGGGTTGCTCGAAAAGGCCGCCCATCTGGGCCTGTTGGGCGTGGACGTGCCCGCAGAATATGGGGGGCTGGCGCTCTCGAAACCCGCATCGGCCCTGATCGCGGAAAGCTTGGCGATCGAGCCTTCCTTTTCGGTCTCTCAAGGCGTGCACACCAGCGTCGCCTCCTTTCCATTGATGATCTTTGGCACGGCCGACCAGCAGGCGCGCTATCTGCCTCGACTGGCTGCGGGAGAGTTGATCGGCGCCTATGCGCTGACCGAAGCCGAGGCCGGATCGGACGCGCTGGCCGGGCGAACTCGAGCCGAATCGGACGGCAAAGGCGGCTATCGACTGACCGGCGGAAAGATGTGGATCACCAACGCCCACATTGCCGATCTGTTCATCGTCTTCGCCAAGGCCGAGGGCGACCGGTTCACGGCTTTCTTAGTCCACGGAGATTCGCCCGGCCTGTCGATCGGGCAACAAGAGAGCAAGCTGGGCCTTCGGGGCTCGTCCACTGCCCGTATCGTGTTGGAAAGCGTGCCCGTTGCGCCCGACGATGTGTTAGGCAGGGTCGGCCAAGGCGCACAGGTCGCTCTCTTCACTTTGAACTTAGGGCGGTTCAAGATTGCCGCCGCCGCAACGGGCCTGGCCAAGGAGGCGATCCGACTGGCGACCGAATACGCCGCCGAGCGCAAACAGTTTGGCCAGACGATAGACAGCTTTCCCATGATCCGTCAGAAGCTGGCCGCTATGCGGGCCCTGATCTTCGCGGCCGAATCGTCGGTCTATCGGCTGGCGGGCGATTTGGAGGCCGTCTTCCAGGCCAACAAGGACGACCTCGCAAAGGCCGCGGCGGAGTTTGCTGCAGAGTGCGCCTTGGTCAAAGTGTTCGCCACCGAGATGCTCCAGTTCGTGGTCGATGAAGCCTTGCAGATCCATGGGGGCTACGGATTCTCCGAAGAGTTCCCCATCGCCCGCATCTATCGCGACATCCGCGTGTCTCGCATCTACGAGGGCACGAACGAGATCAATCGCTTGAACCTGATCGAGATGCTGAAAAAGCGAAGCGGCGCCAGCCTGACAGCGAGACCGACCGACGATCCGTTGCGCACGCTGGTCAAGAAAGGTCTAACCGATTACCAGGATCAGCGCACGGCACAACCGTTGGCCGACGCGCTCATTGGCCTGTACGCCATGGAGTCGGCGCAGGCGCGATGCGCGATGACCGGCAAACCCGACCATGCAGCGATGGCGAATTGGTATTCTTTGCGCGTTTTCCGCGGTTTGCCCGGTTGGCGCGCCGACATAGAAAATTTGGAGGGCTCGACGACTGCTGACGCAATATTAGATTCAACCGGAGGAGCATAAGATGGGCGCTTGGGGGGTTACGGTTTTCGAGAACGACGATGCGTTGGACTGGCTTGCGAACTTAGAAAAGTCCGAAGGCCACGGTCTTATCTATGACGCGCTGCGCGCGGTGGTAAACGCCGAATATGCCGAGGCGCCCGACTGCGAAACGGCATTGGCCGCGGCGGAGATCGTCGCTGCGTTAAGAGGCCTGCCGCACAAATCGCTGCCCGAAGAGGCGAGCGCCTGGGTGGAAGAGGACCACACCTTGCCTCCTCCCGATCTGCTGACCTTGGCCAGGCAAGCGGTCGTGAGGGTGCGCTCCGAATCGGAGCTGAAGGATCTGTGGGACGAGTCGGAAGAGTTGGAAGATTGGTTGAAAGGCTTGGCCGATTTAGAGCGCAGGCTGGTCTGACGCCTGCGCTCTAACTCGGAACGGCTAATTGCTGATCGCTGGTTCTTTGAACGGCAAATCGGGCGGCGAGCTCTCGCCCTTGCGAAAGATCACGCGCTCGTCTGCGTCCAACTGAGCGATGATCGAATCGCCCTCGGCAAAGCGGCCCATCAAGATCTCCTCCGAGAGCGGGTCTTCGATCATGCGCTGAACGGCTCGTCGCAACGGCCGGGCGCCAAAGTTCGCATCGAAACCGTCTCTCGCGATCAGTTCCTTGACGTCCAGCTCCACCGTCAGCGTCATCTTCTGCGTTGACAGTTGTTGCTCCAGTCTCTGCACCAGCAGATCGACGATGGCCAGAATGTCCTCGCGCACCAGCGGATGGAACACGATCACCTCGTCCACTCGGTTGATGAACTCGGGACGGAACATCTTCTTCATTTCGGCCGTCATCTTGTTCTTCATCGCCTCGTAGGCTTTGGAATCGTCGATCGGCGTTTTAGCCGAGCGGAAGCCCATTGCCTCGGTATCGGTCACCTCGCGGGCGCCCACGTTGCTGGTCATGATAATGACCGTGTTGCGGAAGTCCACCGTCCGACCTTGGCTGTCGGTCAAACGGCCGTCCTCCATCACCTGCAACAGCACGTTAAACACGTCTGGATGCGCCTTCTCGATTTCGTCTAACAGCACGACCGAGTAGGGTTGGCGTCGAACGGCTTCGGTCAATTGTCCGCCCTCGTCGTATCCGACATATCCGGGCGGCGCGCCGACCAATCGAGAAACCGTAAACCGATCCATATACTCCGACATGTCGATCCGGATCAGGTTGTTCTCGTTGTCGAACAGCAGTGCGGCCAAAGCGCGGGCCAGCTCCGTCTTACCAACGCCGGTCGGCCCCATGAAGATGAAGGTGCCCATCGGCCGCTTCGGATCCTTCAGCCCGCTGCGAGCGCGCCGCAAGGCTCTTGCGACGGCGTTGACCGCCTCGTCCTGGCCGATCAAACGTCGATGCAGTTCGTCCTCGATTCGCAGAAGCTTCTGCGTCTCGGCCTCTACTAAGCGCGTTACGGGGATGCCCGTCCAGCTCTGCACAATGTGCGCAATCTCTTCTTCGCCCACGATGTTGCTGGTTTCTTTTTTGGTCGCTTCCCACTGCTGCTCCAGTTCTTCGATCTTGGTCACCAGCTCGGCCATCTCGTTTTCGAGGGCTTTGGCTTCGTCGAAAAGCCCCTGCTGCCTGTTGCTGCTTATCTGCTTCTCGAGCAGGTCTTTCTGTCCTTTGGCGCGTCGAAGCTCCAACGGCGGCAAGGTCTGCTGCAAACGAACTCTTGAGGCCGCCTCGTCCAACAGGTCGATTGCCTTATCGGGCAAGAATCGGTCGTTGATATAGCGCGAGCTGAGCTTGGCGGCCTGCTCGATGGCGCCATCCGTGATGAACACCTTATGGTGCGTCTCGTACCGGTCTCGCAGACCCTTCAAAATCTCGATCGCGTCTTCGATCACCGGCTCGCGAACCTGCACCGGCTGGAATCGTCGCTCCAGCGCGGCATCGCGCTCGATATACTTGCGGTACTCGTCCATGGTCGTCGCGCCGATGCACTGGAGCTCTCCCCGCGCCAATGCAGGCTTCATGATGTTCGACGCGTCGATCGCGCCTTCGGCCGCGCCCGCGCCGACCAAGGTGTGAAGCTCATCGATGAAGAGCACCACCTCGCCCTGAGACTTGCGAACCTCTTCCAGAACGCGCTTCATCCGCTCTTCGAACTCGCCGCGATACTTGGTGCCGGCCACAAGCCCGGCCAAGTCCAGCGCGACGATTCGGCGGTCTTTCAAAGCTTCGGGCACATCGCCCTGAACGATCCTTTGCGCCAATCCCTCAGCTATAGCCGTCTTGCCAACGCCGGGAGCGCCGATCAACACCGGGTTGTTCTTGGTGCGCCGAGACAGAATCTGCATGACGCGCTCGATCTCGTTATGCCGTCCGATGACCGGGTCCAGCTTGCTGTTGCGCGCATGGTCGGTCAAGTCGCGCCCAAACTCGTCCAGCGTGGGCGTTCGGGATCGCTGGCTGCGATGCGGGCTGGACTGCTGCTCGGTCTCTTGCAGATGCATGACCTCTTTGCGCGCTCGCTCCAGATCGACGCCCAACTTGGAGAGGATTCGGGCCGCCAAGCCCTCGCCTTCGCGAATCAGGCCCAGCAACAGGTGCTCTGTGCCGATGTAGTTGTTATTGAGCTGTCGCGCCTCGTCGTAGGCCAGGTCGATGACCCGCCTTGCGCGAGGAGTCAGCTGCATCTCAGAGCCTTGGCGCGGCTCGCCTTTGTGGGCAAATCGCTCGACCTCTTGCTTGACGCGGTGCAACGTAA
This sequence comes from Armatimonadota bacterium, assembly GCA_013359125.1. Lineage (NCBI taxonomy): Bacteria > Bacillati > Armatimonadota > Armatimonadota bacterium. The sequence continues at coordinate 43,330 of JABWCR010000003.1, forward strand.
CGCCCAATCGATCCAGGATGCGCGAGGCGACGCTGTCCGTCTCCCGCACCAGCCCCAGCAAAAGGTGCTCGGTGGATACTTGGTTCTCTCCAAGACGAGAGGCCTCGTCTTGGGCATAGAAGACCACCTTCCGAGCCCTTTCAGTAAATCTTTGCCACATCATATAATCTGCCTCCGGCGCGGGCCTCGTTGCCCTTGCCTACTCTTCTTTCCATGTCTGCCCGCACATTTCACGGATGGGCGGGTACGGCCTATGCTTCAATAATACCATTCTGGCCGACCTGGTAGGTTCGCCTATATTGAGAACGACGCCTCGGCTCCCAGGGTTCCCGGCGCATTCAAGTGCGCCATGCGGATTGAGAGTTGAACATAACCAGTCGCTCCCAATCAATTTCGCCGCTCGGCTTACAGAACTCTTTGGCGAACTCCATTGTCAACCGATTGATCGTCGCGGCGTACGACTCGACGAACAGATCGTTCTTCTCCTTCGCTTTGTAGCCCAAAGGCTTGATCAGCGTTACATAAAGTTCCGGATCGCCGGAGATAAACTCCCAAAACTTCTGGCCGCAGTACTTAAACCATTCGCCCTTGTCGGGGTTCCGCTCTTTGCCGTAACAGCATCCATTGACCGCAATCGCGTTTAGCTGCGAGTTGCTTGTCCTGAGCGTCTTCTTTGCCTGCCTGAAGTCTGACGCCATCTTGTTGATCTGCGAGCTGTTGCCCCAGTTTGGGCCAGACTTGATCGTTACGATGTAGCGCGCGTCGTCTTTGTCGAACTCCAAGTCGGTTCCCGTAATCCCTGATTTCCAACCGCCATAGACTTGAGCGTTCACGAAGATGGCAAGGCCTTCCAGCCAGTCGCCAAAGACGGTCTCTTCGTTCGACGAAAGATGGGCGTCCACAATGCCGCGCACGATCTGTTCGGCAGTCAGCGCGTTCTTCGCTCGAAAGAGATAGGGGTTCTTCCGTTTTATGACATTGGTAAGCCTGAGCCCGTCCAAGCCGTGTAAACGCTTGGCGTGAAAGTCGCCTATGGTCTCCTCAACGTACTGCTTTACGCTGCTTAGGTTTAGTCTCTTCATATTGAGCCTTCGGCTCGAAGAGGAGCAGAACCTTTGACTCCAACTCCCCCCTCACCATATCGTAATAGGCCGGCACAATGTCGATCCCGATCGAGTGCCTTCTCATTCGCTGAGCGGCTCGAAGAGTCGTGCCGGAACCCATAAACGGATCCAGCACTGTGTCGCCCTCCCGTGTAAAAAGCTTAATGAACCATTCGGGAAGCTCCTCCGGAAAGGCGGCGCTATGGTTCTTGTTGCCGCACTCCGTGGCCAAATGAAGCACGTTGGTCGGATAAGCCTGCGCGCGCTCAAGCCAGTTCGAAATGTTCTTGCCAAAACCGCTGCCCACTCTCGATTCGTCCCGCACCTTGTCCGTTTCCGATAGATTTCTGAGCCGAGACCGCGCCCAGTCGCCCATAGGCACCATGACTTCTTCCTGGTACATGCTGAACGTTCTACTCTTGTTGAACTGCAGCAACCGTTCCCAGGCATCGCGAAATCGGTTAGGCCATTTGCCCGGGTAGCAGTTCTTTTTGTGCCAGATAAACTCCTCCGTCCACAGCCAGCCCTGCTTTCTCATCTCAAGTATCAGCTCCATCACATAGGTGCTGCGCTCTCCGTTGACCACTTTTTCCTTGATGTTCAGCACGAAGGTCCCTCTGGGATTCAATACTCGGAGAAGTTGCTCGGAAATAGGCAAGAACCATTCGACATACTGATCAGGGTGTACACCGCCGTAGGTCTTAGCTCTCTGGTCGGCATAGGGCGGCGAGGTGAAGATCAAATCGACCGAGTTGTCGGGAAGTGCTTTCAGTTCTTCCTTGGCGTCGCCTAAATAGAGTTCGGTTCGGAGCTCCATATCGCTTCGCTATGCTACCTCCTTGGTCGGCCCCGATCGTCGTATTGGTCAAACTCGTAGACGTAGCGCCACCAGTTGTGCAGCAAGCCCTCCGCGCTCTGGCCGGGGGCTCTGGGCAAGCGAGCGAACCACCACTTCATGTAGTTGCGATGATAGTCCGGCCCGCCCCAAGTCTCTCGATTCACCGGCTTCTTCTGCCCGGTCAGCTTGGGGTAGTTCAGATAGTCGTCAGCGGAGCTCATCACGGTGCGTTCGTTGGCATAGTCGTAATCCTTCTCGGCGTTCGGCGGCCAATGGCACGTGCCCACCGCCGCAACGCCGTTCGACTGCCGATCGTTCGCCCCAAACCGAGCCCAGGGCGTCGTCAGCTCGTCCGCTCGCCATCCGCCCGATATCCGCGTCATGGTCGCCTCTGTGCGATGGCACAGGTTGTGCAGCATCTCTGCAACGCCCCGCTCATAGTTAAAGCCCATAATCGCGAAGGGCTTCTTGGTCTTAGCCTTCTCGTATACGCCGCCGTTGATGTAGAACGACCGCGGTCCGGCCATCGCCGACTCCCAAAATCCAAAGTAAGGCGCCCCAAAGATCCAAAGTTCGTCCGCCTTGCCCGAATCGATGGCCTGCTCGACCTTATTGTCCGAGATCGCGCGATAATAGTCCAGCCCGTCCGGTTCGTGCCAGCCCTTCCAAGCCTTCATGCAGGCCATGTACATGTCTTCGTCGTACTGATAGCCGTCCGTCTTGACCGGATAAACGTCCAGATCGCGCCACTCGACGATCCGGTGGCGCAGTAAGCCTTTCGACGCCTCTCGCAAGTCGCCCATGTAGCCGTCCGCCAACTTCCGCGGATCGTTCCACTTGCCTACAGCGTGCAGACGCTTGCCGCCCTCGCTTCGAACGATCGGATCGAAATTGAGAACCAAAACCTTGACATCGATCGGCCTTTCTTGAGCCATCCAATCACCTCATTGGCAGACGAATTCGAAACGTCGTGCCTTTGCCCATTGTGCTCTCGCCTTCGAACTCGCCCCGGTGCGCGTCAACGACTTTCTTTACGATCGCCACGCCCAAGCCGACGCGCCCCATGCGAGTGCTCATCGGCTCGCCGCGCAAGAGGCTTTTCAGCACATGCTCCGTGATTCCACGGCCGGTGTCCGCTACTTCGAACACCGCCCGGTCGCCTTGGCCGTACGTGTGCACCTTGACCGTACCGCCTTCCGGAGTCTCATGAAAGGCATTCTCCACCAAGTTTCTCAGCGCCCGACCGATCATGAAACGGTCGAACGTCGCCTTAACGCCCGGCTCGTGCTCCCGAACTAGCTTCACCTCGTACTGATCGACCATCCTTGCTTGAATGCGATCTAACTGGTAGTCGGCCACTGCCGAAAGCAAGTGCTCGCCCAACTGAGGCGTGGGCATCTGATCGTTCAACATATCGGACAAGAACGAGACGTATCGAATGAGATCGTGCGATCCGGTCTTGATCGGCTCCATCACCTCGGCGATCGATTGAATCGCCCCCAAATACTCGTCCGAGTTGGGCTGGGATCGGAGTTTTTCAAAATGCTCTTGCAGCACAACGTCCAGAAGCTCGATGCCGGAAGAGATCGGCGTAACCTTGTCCCGAATGTCGTGCGCCATGTCTCCCAGATAGTCCACGACCGCCGTGCGGCGCCCCTGCTCGGCCAAATCGGCCCGCTCGATGCTCATGGCCGCAATGCTGGCAATAACGTCGAGCGTCGTCAAGTCTTCATCCGTAAAGTCGCTCGGCTTGTTCACCAGCTGCATCACGCCGACCACAACACCGCCCGGATAGGCGATGGGCACCGTTACCAGATTGCGGGTTTCCTGTTTCAGCAGCTCATCGATCTCGTCGTCATGGGCGGGGTTTGCGTCTGGATTGTTATCGATCTGCCCCCGATTGGTCTGAAAAACCGTGCCAACAATACCTTGATCGTCGCGCAGCGAAAACCCCATGAGCAGCATCGCCTTTGGACCGATAACATACCGAAAACGAAGCTCCTTAGAGCGAGGCTCATGGCGCAGAATCGAACCGCCCGTCGCCCCGACGGCCTGCATGGCGGCCTCCAAAATGCCCCGCATCGCCTCCTGAATGTCTGTCGTGGTCGAGAGCAGCCGAGCAACCAAGTGAACAGCGTCCAAGAAGCGATTCTGGCTCATGATTAGCAGGAGTCTACCCCTTTGACCGGGAAGAGTGAACTCAAATGCGCCAGAGAAAGTACGACCTGATTATCAAGAACGCCCGTATCATAGACGGCACGGGCAAGCCCGAACTCCACGGCGATATCGCTATCAGCAACGGACGCATCGACGCCATCGGCAACCTCTCTAACGGCGCCGCCAAGGAAATCGACGCTCAGGGCGCGATCGCCTGCCCCGGTTTTATCGACGTGCACACGCACGCGGAAAACATCCTTACCCTGCCGCAGGCGGAGAACTTTCTGCGCATGGGAGTAACCACGCTGGTAACGGGAAATTGCGGGAGTTCGGCGCAGAACATCGACCAGTTCCTCAAGGACGCGGTCTCCAAAGGCGCGGGGGTCAACATCGCAACCTTGATCGGGCATAACACCGTGCGCAGCCGAGCAATGGGCGGCAGCCACAACCGTCCTCCAACCGCCGCCGAGATGGAACAGATGAAGCGGCTCGTCCGCGAAGGCCTGTCCCAAGGCGCTTTCGGTCTCTCCACCGGGCTGATCTACGTGCCGGGAACGTACTCGAATACAGAAGAGATCGTCCAGCTCGCCTCCGCCTGCACCGAATTCAAAGCGCTCTATGTCAGCCACATGCGCAACGAAGGCGCCGGCATCCACGGCGCATTGGACGAGCTCTTCGAGGTTGCCCGCCACAACAAGATCGGCGCTCAGATCTCCCACATCAAGCTCAGCGGTCCCTCCATGTGGGGCAAAGCAAATGAAATTCTGGACAAAATCGACAAAGCGCGCGAAGAGGGGCTGAGAATCTATCAAGACCAATATCTCTACACCGCCAGCAGCACCGGCATTTCAACGCTCATCCCGTCCGAGTTCCGCGAAGGCGGGCGCGAGCAGTTTCGCCAGCGCATCAACGATCCGGAAATTAGGCGACAGATCGGCGAGCAGATGAAAAAGAACCTTGAGCGGCGCGGAGCCGCCGACTACTCGTACGCAGTGATCGCCTCCTACGCCCGCGATCGTCGCCTGGTGGGTAAGAATCTGCCCGAAGCTGCCAAGATCGCCAAAGGCGGCGACACTCTGGATCATCAAATCGAACTGGTCATCGAAATCGAGGCCTCCGGCGGCGCGTCGGGAGTCTTTCACGGCATGAGCGAACCCGACGTCCGTACTTTTATGTCCCATCCCCGCACCATGATCGCCAGCGACAGCGGCGTGCGCCGAATGGGCGAAGGAGTCCCGCATCCCCGCGGATATGGCAACAACGCCCGTGCTTTGCACAAGTACGTTCGAGAGGAAAAGCGCCTCGAACTGAGCGAGGCCGTCCGCAAAATGACCTCGCTGCCCGCCGAAGCGTTCGGCATTCCTCAGCGCGGCCGCATCCTAGAAGGCTATTGGGCCGATATTGCGATTTTTCACCCGGACCGGGTCGTCGAACGAACGACCTACGATCGCCCGCATCAATTCTCAGAAGGCTTCTTGGCCGTCTTGGTGAACGGAAAAGAGGCCGTCGTAAAGGATCGTTGCCTCAACGCTCGCGCAGGCATGGCAGTCCGGCGGCAAGCGCTATAATCTGACAAAGCATCAGGAGGAGTTTAGCCATGCCGTTTTACGTTAAAATGGGCCAGGTGCCGGCCAAGAGGCACGTTCAATATCGCCGTCCCGACGGGGGCCTCTATGCCGAAGAGGTGATGGGACAAGAAGGCTTTTCGGGCAATCAGTCGATTCTATACCACCACTATCCGCCCACCCGCGTCGCTCGTTTCACCAAGGCTTACGAACGCTCGATCGACCCCATTGGCGACGAGATGCTCCAGATGCGCCACCTTCGCACTACCGAAATTCCTCCGCACGGCGACCCCATCGACGGCCGCGTCGAACTCCTCTTCAATAACGACGTTACGATCTCGCTCTCGCGCCCGACCGACCCGATGAACTACTTTTACAAGAACGCGGACGGCGACGACCTCGTCTTCATTCACGAAGGCACAGGGCGCTTGGAGACCCAGTTCGGCCATCTGAACTATCGCGAAGGCGACTATCTGATCATTCCTCACGGCACAATTTGGCGAATCATTGCCGATTCCAATCCTCAGCGCCATCTTTGGGCAGAATCCAGAGGTAAATACGAACCGCCTCGACGCTATCGAAACGAATTCGGCCAGTTTCTCGAACATTCTCCTTACTGCGAGCGCGACATCCGAACGCCCGAGGCCTTGGAGACCCGTACCGACACGGGCGACTTCGAAGTCCGAATCCATCGCCGCGGCAAAGTCTTTTCATACACTTACGAGCACCATCCCTTCGATGTGGTCGGTTGGGACGGCTTTGTCTACCCTTGGGCGTTCAACATCAACGACTTTGAGCCCATCACAGGCCGCGTGCACATGCCGCCGCCCATCCACCAGACCTTCCAAGGCCCCAACTTCGTCGTCTGCTCTTTCTGCCCAAGGATGCTCGATTACCACCCCAACGCCGTTCCGGTGCCTTACAACCACAGCAACGTCGATAGCGACGAGGTGCTGTACTACGTCAATCGCAAGTTTGGCAGTCGCAAGGGCATAGAGGAAGGCTCGATCACTCTCCACCCGAGCGGCTTGCCTCACGGCCCCCAGCCCGGCGCCGTCGAAGCCAGCCTGGGCAAGACCCACACCGAAGAACTGGCCGTCATGATCGACACCTTCTACCCTCTTCATGCGACCAAGTCTGCGCTGGAGATCGAAGACCCCGGCTACCCGACCAGCTGGCTGGGCGATCCGATCAAACCGCCCGACGGAGACACGGCCGACACCTGGTAAGGCAGGAACCGCCGCAGGCCGCGTCGTAACTTAGGTTCAGCAATCTAAGCGCTTCTCAGGAGAAGAAACATGAGCGAACACACTCGGCGCGAGTTCATTCAGCGCGCAGCGGTCGGGGGCGTCGCCCTTTTTGCCGTCGCCAAAGGCTGGACGCTGGCCAAATCGCCCAATCAGACCGTCAACTTTGCCTGTATCGGCGTTGGCGGAAAAGGGCGCAGCGACATGGAAGACGCCGCCAGGATCGGCAACATCGTCGCCATCTGTGATATCGACGACAACACGCTTAACGAGGCCGGCGGCATCTTTCCCAACGCCAAAAAGTACAACGACTTTCGCAAGATGCTGAACGAAATGGGCAAGGACATCGATGCCGTTACTGTCAGCACGCCCGACCATACCCACGCCGTCGCCGCGGGCATGGCCATGAACATGGGCATGCACTGTTTTTGCCAAAAACCCCTCACCCACAGCATCTGGGAGGCGCGACGATTGGGCGAAATCGCCAAGAAGAACAAACTGGCCACGCAAATGGGCAACCAAGGCACCGCTAATTCCGGACTGCGCATGAACGCCGCCCTCCTTAGAGCCGGCGCGTTAGGTCGCGTGTCCGAGGTGCACGTATGGACCAATCGGCCCGTTTGGCCTCAAGGCAACCCGCGTCCCGCCCCAAAGAACCCGCCGCCCCACGTCCATTGGGACCTGTTCCTAGGCCCCGCCAAACATCGACCTTACGGCGACGGCTACCATCCCTTCAGTTGGCGCGGTTGGTGGGACTTTGGCACCGGCGCGCTGGGCGATATGGGCTGCCATACGATGAACATGCCTTTTATGGGGCTTGATCTCAAGAATCCCACCAGCGTCGTAGCGGAAACCTCCGGCCATAACGGCGATAGCTACCCGCGATGGTCGATCGTTCATTACGAGTTTCCCGCCACGCGGCAACGACCGGCCATCAAGTTCACATGGTACGATGGCGGCAAGAAAGTCCCTGCAGAATGGCTGGACGGCGAAAGACTGGCCGACTCGGGCTGCCTGATCATCGGCGATAAAGGCAAGCTCTATTCGCCCGGCGACAACGGCGGCGAGGGTCGTCTTCTGGGCAACGCCGAGTTCAAAACGATCAACTTCGAGGAATCGCCCGGCCACATGGAAGAGCTGGGGCGCATGATCAAGGACGGCAAACCGGCTGTCTCTAACTTCCCCGACTACGCCAGCCCGCTGACCGAGGTCGTTCTCCTGGGCAACCTCGCGGTCTTCGCCGATGGCAAAAAGATCGAGTGGGATGCTCGCCGGCTGGTCGCCAAGAACGCTCCAGAGCTTCAGGAGATCGTGCGGCACACCTATCGAGAGGGTTGGGTCTTACTGTAAACTGTCTCGCTGTCAGGGGTGTTCTGCAAGGAACACCCCTGTAGCGGGTACTATAACCCCGATGCACCGGTTCGCCTTCGTCATTCATCCGATCGACGCCAAGCGCGATGTGGCCCGCAAATACCCCATCGCCAAATACCTGCCCGAATCGTGGGTCGAAAGCCTCCTCAAGCGCAAAGCGCCCATGCAGGTCTCCCAGATTACCGGCGTGCGATCCGTTACCGGTGCAGAAACCGAAGGCTGGTTCATCGGGTGCCCCCTCTCTCCCAAGATGATGATGGAACTGCCCCTCGACTTCGTGTACGAAAAGATCATAGAGTGCGGACGAATGGCGGAGAGCCTTGGCGCAGAAATCATAGGGCTGGGAGCCTTCACCTCTGTGGTCGGAGACGGCGGAATCACCGTCGCCTCTAACCTCGACATCGCCGTAACAACCGGCAATAGCTACACCGTCGCCACAGCCATCGAAGGCGCGATAGAAGGCGCAAGGCTGATGGGCACGCCCCTTAACCATGCTACAGTCGCGATCGTTGGTGCAACCGGTTCCATCGGCCGAGCCTGCGCCGAAATCCTATGTCCGAAGGCCGCTCGAACGATCTTGGTCGGACGCGACCACGGCCGGCTCGAAACCATCGCCTTGGGCCTCCGGCCCTTGGCCTCTGGCTCGATCGACGTCAGCACCGATCCCGCCGAATCTCTGCCCCAAGCCGACATCCTCATCACCGTAACCAGCGCAGTCGATGCCGTCATCTTCCCTGAGCATCTTAAACCGGGCGCGGTCGTCTGCGACGTGGCCCGGCCCCGAGATGTCTCGGTGCGCGTCGCCCAGGAGCGCAACGACGTGCTCGTTATCGAAGGCGGCGTCATCGCCGTTCCAGGAGACGTCGAGTTCAACTTTAACTTCGGATTCCCGCCCAAAACCGCCTATGCCTGTATGTCCGAAACCATGATTCTTGCCTTAGAAGGCCGAATCGAAAGCTTCACCCTGGGCAAAGAGGTTACGGCAGACCAGGCAAACGCCATATCCGCCCTGGCCGCCAAACACGGCTTCAAACTCGCAGGCTTCAGAAGTTTTGAAAAGGCCGTAACCCCCGAACAGATCGACCAAATTCGCCGCAACGCAGGACGAGCAGAAATCGTGCAAGAGGCCGCGAACGCGCCCGCCGCCACCGCCCATGGTCTGTAGCAAATGCCTCGCCAACATCCCAGACGCCTCCGCCTTCTGCCCTGAATGCGGAGCGGCCGTCAAGAACGATTCGACCGACGCCCTCTATGCGCAAGGCTCTGACGCGGCCGTCTATCCCGAAATCGCCGAAGCCAACCGGCTGCGCAACAACAAGCAGTTCGAATCGGCCGAACAAGTCTGCATCGGCATCCTTCGCAAATTCCCCAACAACGAAACGACGCACGTCCTATTAGGCGACATCTGCCTCGACCAAAAGCGATACGACCAAGCCATCCAATGGTACGAGATGGTCGTCGAACTCAACCCCGACAAGGAAGAGTACAGAAAACTCTTGGACGAAGCGCGAAAGTCTAAACTGGTCGAAGAAGCGGTCAAGGCCGAACAAGCCTTGGAAAAGTCCGCCGATCAAGCCCGGGCAGGCGCGCCGGGACGCAAAGCGTGGGCCGCAGCCCTCTTCTCTATCCTCGCGGTCGGACTCGTTGCAGCATCCTACTTGGCCGGTCGCAGTTCCGTTCAGGCTCAAAATGAACCGGTCCCGCTTCAATCCATGCCGCAGCCGAAAAACAGCCCGCCGAACGAAACCCAGATCGAGCCGCCCCCCGTTCTGAACGTGGTGGCATCGCCCATGATGACTCCCGTCGAGGCCGATGCCGCCGCCAAAATCGCGGCCGCTATGGCCGATGCGCCGCCCACCATCTGGGTGGCGCAAGAAGGAATCGCCGGCGTCTGGAGCGCCCGATACTCCGTCTCCTCCGGCATACTCAGCCAGCAGCGCGTGGCCCAGACCGCCATTGCCATCGCGCGCGGCCTGTTCCAAAACGTGCCCGGAGCCAATGCCGTTCGCCTCATGGCGCTCGCCCCATCCACCGAGCGCGGAGGAGAAGTCGCCTTTAGCGCCGTCGTTCACCGCCCGCCCCAACCCTTGCCCGACCCCCGCGAGCTCAATCTGGAAGAATGTCTGGCGCTTCTCGACCCGGCAACCCTATTCTGGGGATCCGGACTCAACTGGAGCGCCCAAGACCCGCCGATCGATCCTGCCGGGCTGCCGCTAAACAGGTAAAATCTCGCCCGCTCCATGAACCAGCGGAACGTCCGAAACTTTTGCATCATCGCCCACATCGACCACGGCAAGTCCACCCTTGCCGACCGGATCATCGAGGCCACCGGCGCCCAAACCGCAGGCGTCGACCAGATGCTGGATACCATGGACCTGGAGCGAGAGCGCGGAATCACCATCAAAATGACCGCCGTCCGTCTGAACTACGTTGCACAGAACGGCAAAACCTACCAGCTCAACCTCATCGACACGCCCGGCCATGTCGATTTTGCCTACGAAGTCTCCCGCAGCCTCGCCGCCTGCGAAGGCGCCCTCCTCGTCGTCGATGCCTCTCAAGGCGTCGAAGCGCAAACCATCGCTAACACCAACCTCGCCATGGTGCAAGGCCTAACGCTCATCCCCGTCATCAACAAAATCGACATGCCTGCAGCCCAGCCCGAGCGCGTCAAAGAGGAAATCGAGAGCGCCCTCGCCCTCAGCGCAGAAGACGCCGTATTAGCCAGCGCCAAGCAAGGAATCGGCATCCGTGAAATCTTAGAAGCCGTCGTTGAGCGAATACCGCCCCCCAAAGGCGACGCCCATGCCCCCTTGCGCGCGCTCGTCTACGACTCCCACTACGACTCCTACACCGGCGTCGTCGCCTACGTCCGAATCATGGACGGCGAGATCAAACCCAAGCAAAAGATACGCTTTATGCAGACCGGCGCCGAATTCGAAGTCGCCCAAGTCGGCTACTTCACCCCTCGCATGGTGCCCGCCAAAGCGCTCCACACTGGCGAAGTCGGCTATGTCATCGCCAGCGTCAAATCGGTCAAAGACGCACAGGTCGGCGACACCATCACCTCGGCCGACAAATCGGCCTCGATACCGCTCGACGGCTTTAGAAGAGCCAAACCGATGGTCTTTTGCGGCCTCTTCCCCGTAGAAGGCGATCGATACCCCGACCTGCGAGAGGCGCTCGAAAAACTGCGGCTGAACGACGCCGCAATCGCCTTTGAGCCCGACACCAGCGCCGCGCTCGGTTTCGGATTCCGATGCGGCTTCCTCGGACTGCTTCATATGGAGATCGTACAAGAGCGGTTGGAGCGCGAATACAACCTCGATTTGATCGCCACTGCCCCCAGCGTTCTCTTTCGAGTGCACGGCACGGACGGCAAAGTTCAAGAGATCGACAATCCGAACGAGTTTCCCGACCCCACAGCCATTGCCCGAATCGAGGAGCCTTTCGTCAATGCCACCATCACCGCGCCCGCCGAATACATCGGTGCCGTCATGTCGCTCTGTATGGGCCGCCGCGGAGAGTACGTTCGCATGGAGTACCCCGTGCCCTCCCGAGCCATTCTATACTTCAAGCTTCCCCTCAGCGAAATTCTGCTCGACTTTTACGACCAACTAAAAAGCCAAACCCGAGGCTACGCCGCATTCGATTACGAGATCGGCGGTTACCAGGAGGCACAGATGGTCAAGCTCGACATCCTAGTCAACGGCGAGCCGGTCGATGCGCTCAGCTTCATCACGCCCAAGGATCGCGCCTACCCTCGCGCCCGCGCCCTTACAGAGAGGCTCAAAGAAGTCATCCCTCGCCAACAGTTCGAGGTCAAAATACAAGCCTCCATCGGCGCGCGCATCATCGCCTCAGAGACCATTCGCCCCTTCCGCAAAAACGTGCTGGCCAAATGCTACGGCGGCGACATCACTCGTAAGCGAAAATTGCTGGAAAAACAAAAAGAGGGCAAAAAGCGGCTGAAGCAGATCGGATCGGTCGAAGTACCCCAAGAAGCCTTCCTCAGCGTGCTCAAAGTGGGCGAATAGGCACGACGGCAGGAAACTTTGCCAGGCTCTCGAACTTTTCGTCAAGACAGCCCTAAAGAATTATCGCCCAGCGGCCAACAATCAAGATTAGATTGAGGGCGCCACGATGCGTCCAGGCAGAAAAAGGCAAAGTCGCGGCGACGCGGCGACGCAAAGCCCAAGGGTCTGCAAGCCTCAAGACAGGGGAAGCAGACAGCCGGGTTGCCTGCCCAAACTGCGCGACAGCCGCGCAAGGGGGCAGCAAGATGAGAATATCGATAGACGAGGCGAGAAACGTAGCCCGCCTCTACCAAGCCGAAGGCGAAGTTTCAATCGACCTGGCATCCGTAACGCCACCGACCACCGACGCCGTTACCCTGACCGACGATGCCGAACTGGTCAAGGAAGTCTTGGCCGAAGTCAAAGCCCAGCCCGACATCCGAGACGAACGCGTAACCGAGCTGAAAGCCGCTTACGAATCGGGCCAATACACCGTCGACGCCAAAGCCGTGGCCGATGCCATCGTGCGACGCGCCCTGGCCGACCGAATCAAGTAAGCCCGCTCCGGTACAATATCGGACGGCATGGCTCATATAGTCGCCGTCGTCAACCAAAAGGGCGGGGTGGGCAAAACCACCACGGCTGTCAATCTAGCCGCGGGACTGGCGGCCCTCGGCTACAAAACGCTGCTTATCGACGCCGATGCCCAGGCCAACGCCACCAGCGGGGTCGGAGCCAAAAAGGAAGGCGCCACCCTGTTCGAGGCGCTGACCGGCGAAGCCGAACCCAAAGAGGCCATAGTCGCCACCGCCATCGAAAACCTCTTCCTATCCCCCGCCAGCATCGACCTGGCCGGATTTGACGTGATCATGGCAAACCAACCCGAAAGAGAACTTCGCCTAAGATCCTTCGTCAACGCCGTAAAACCCGAATACGACTGGATCGTCATCGACGCGCCGCCCTCCCTAAGCCTGATGACCATCAATGCGATGGCGGCCTGCAATGGCCTGATCGTACCTATTCAGTGCGAATATTATGCACTGGAAGGCCTGGCCAGCCTGATTCGAACCGTAGACCTCGTTGCCCGGTCGATCAACCCCAACCTATCGATCTGGAAGGCGCTCCTAACCATGCGAGACCCGCGCACCAAGCTTGCCCAACACGTCGAATCGGAGATTCGAGCCTATTTGGGACAGAAAGTGTCCGAAATAGCAATCCCGCGCAACATAAAAGCAAGCGAATCGCCTAGTTTTGGCCAACCATTGGTCGTATTTGCCCCAAAATCGCCCGCAGCACGAGCCTATGTCCAATTTTCAAAGGAGGTCGCAGAACTTGGAACGTCGAGGATTGGGTAAGGGACTTTCAGAACTCTTAGGAACCAGCGCCGCAGACCAGGGCGTCCGACAGATCCCGCTCGACCAAATCGCCGCAAACCCCTTGCAACCGCGACAATCCTTCGATGGCGAATCGCTTCAAGAAATGGCCGAAAGCATTCGATCTGTCGGCATACTGCAACCAATCATTGTTCGACAAATCGCCGACGACCGTTTCGAGCTCATCGCGGGCGAACGCCGCATGCGCGCGGCCAAAATTGCAGGACAAACCACCGTGCCGGCCATTGTGCGCCAATCCGACGGCGACGATTCTCTCGCGCTCGCCCTCATCGAAAACGTCCAGCGAGAAGACATCAACCCGATGGAAGAGTCTCGAGCTTACTATCAGCTCATCCGTCGCCACGGCATGACCCAAGAGCAAATCGCGGTCAAAGTCGGCAAAAAACGATCGACCGTTGCCAACAAACTTCGCCTGATGAACTTGACGGAAAACGCTCAAGCAGCGCTGATAGAGGGCAAAATCACCGAGAGCCACGCTAAGTTTCTGCTCTCGCTGGAACCGGAGCGGCAAGACCCCGCGCTCCAAATGATCATCGAGAAAGACCTGAGCGTGAGCGCCGCGACCGAGCAGTTTGGCCAAAAGCCGAAGCCGCGCATGGCCGTTTCGATGAGCTCTCGCTATACCGAGGCATTACCGCCCGCCCCTGTCGAGACGCCTCTGGAGCGCGAGCTTTCGCTGGCGTTGGGCTACAAAACGCGCATCCATTCCAGCCCCGGCGGCATCAATAGGCTGACGATCGAATTCTATTCGGACGAAGACCTTGACCGCCTCGTCTCCCTCCTCGCGCCGGACGGCCTGGCCAACCTCTAAGCAGAGAGGCGCCTTTGCGCAAAACCGAGCCTGTTGGCGCCGGACCGCTTTCCCGGAACGCCAGGCTCCCGCCTGGCAGAAGAAACGGAGCTGCGCGAACGGGATTTTTTCGATCTGTAGCATAAAATCCGGAACGAGGCGCGTTATGGTATATTTTTTTGGTTGTCGGACCATCTTATGGAGCCCTCGCGGATCCGTTCTAACCGGAGCCAGAAGCGATGCCCATGCTTGCACGAAGGTTTTGGCCGTTTTGTAACGCGGCGGCAGAGCGACCCATATAGTGCGCTCCGCAGGGATACTGTCTGCTTGATCCGACGCCTCAAACCACAAAACTGCTTGACAGGAGATCGCGATGAAGATTCTGACTTTAGCGCTGGCCGCGCTTTCAACGTTGCTCTCGCTTTCGGCTCAGCCGTTTACCTATCAAGGCCAACTTCGTGAAAACGGCAGCCCTGCCAACGGTAGCTTTCACATGGTTTTCAAGCTTTTTGGCTCGCCCGCCGGAAACGACCAGATCGGATCGACAGCCGACTTCGACGGCCTAGCCGTCGCCAACGGCCTTTTCTCGGTCGCGCTCGACTTTGGGGCGTCGGCATTTGTCGGAGCCGACCGATGGCTGGAAGTCGAGGTGAACGGAACGGTGCTTTCGCCGCGAGTCAAGATCGCCTTAGCGCCCTATGCCCTTTATGCTTTCAACGCTCCATGGAGCGGCATTGTTGGCGCACCCGCCAGCATGCCGCCAAGCGGCTCGGCCGGCGGAGACTTGACCGGCTCCTATCCCAATCCGCTCATTGCGAACAACGCTGTGGACGCCAACAAACTGCTTTCCGATGCTTCGTCGCTGGTTAAAGTCTCCGGCGGCGCGGCCGCCGCATCCGGCGGCAACATCGGTATCGGCACCGTTGCGCCTAGCGCCAAGCTCGACGTTGTCGGTACCGTCAAGATGACGGGCTTCCATCTCGGCACTTCAGCGACCGCAGGGCATGTTCTAACCGCGAACGCCAACGGCGTCGGCAGTTGGCAAGCCATTCCTACGGTTCCAACGTATTGGCAAGCCAACGGTTCAAACATTTGGTACAACGATGGGTACGTGGGCATTCGCACCAACCAGCCCCAAGGCGCTTTGCACGTCGAGACGGGCAACAACGGGACCACGACGTTGGACCAATCGCAGACTCAGCAGACTAGCAGCGTAGGAGCCGTCGAAGTCTGGCAATCGTTTACCGCCGGAATATCCGGGCTCCTTTCACAAGTGGAGTTTCTGCATGGCGTCCCAGGAAACAATGCGATCGTCCACATGAGAATCTATCAAGGCGAAGGCACAAGCGGACAAGAGCTTTACTTTGGCGTCTACAACTTTGCCGGCACGCAACTCACATGGGAACCGCTCGACATCCCCCTCGCCAGTCGGGTGAGCGTCACCTCCGGCAACGTCTACACATGCCGTATGACCGTTACCGTCGGCTCCCAGATCAACCTCGTGACAGGGTCGGGCTACGGCGGCGGTCGATCGAGCTTCAATCCCAGTGTCGATCTTACGTTCAGGACCTACGTGACGAATGGATATGTCGCGCCAGGCCACCTGATCGTCAGCGAGGGCGTTACGCGGGTCACCGCCTTCCAACTCGGCTCCTCCGCTACAGCCGGCCGCGTATTGACGACAGATGCGAACGGGAACGGCACATGGCAAGCCCTTCCCGATTTCATCATGAATGGCGCGTCGGCGGGAGGCGATCTCACAGGAACCTATCCTAACCCAACCATCGCTGCCAACTCGGTCGGCGCGGCCAAACTTCTCTCAGACGCCGGCTCGCTGAACAAGGTCTCAGGAGGCGCCATGGTCAACTCCGGCGGCAACATCGGCATTGGAACGGGTTCTCCGGGACACAAGCTCGCCGTGATCGGCAATGCTCTCGTTCAGGGAACGCAAGGCTATGACGCTAGCGGCGAGACGGCGCGTTTGTACCTCGGCGACACCAACGCTTCGATCCGCGCCGTCTACGCCAGCGGTCTAAGGCTCTCCGTTTTTGGAGCGGCCGACAGCCTCGTCCTGCTTGAAAACAGCGGAAACGTCGGCATCGGAACGACGAGCCCGACCGCTAAGCTAGAAGTCAACGGAACGGCAAAAGTGAGCGGCTTTCAAATGGGCGCATCGGCCACGGCCGGCTACGTGCTGACGGCCAATGCCAACGGCGTTGGAACCTGGCAGGCCCCTTCGGGCATCTATTGGCTCGCCAACGGATCCAACATCTATTACAACGACGGTCGAGTCGGCATCGGAACTAATTCGCCTCAAGGACCGCTCCATGTTGCCACCCAAGCCAGTTCGGGCACAGAAACGCTCGACCAGTCCCTGGCCAACTTCAACAACGGACGCGTCCTGGTCGATCACTGGCAATCCTTTACAGCCGGATTAACCGGACCGCTTGTAAAGGTGGAGTTCAACCCCAACGGCGCCAGCGGCATCATTAACGCCACGCTCAGGATTTATCTTGGAGAAGGCACCGGAGGCGCCCTTTTGTTCACAGGCAACTACGTCATCGACACCAACAGTTCGGTGAACGATTGGAAAGCCTTTCCCATATCTATCGGCTCCGCTCCAAACCTCGCCGCCGGAACGGTTTATACCTTCCGCTATACCGGCGACTCGTTTAACGTCTTGACGCACACCGGGAACCCCTACGCGGGCGGGCGATCCAGCTTCTCGGCAACCGAAGACTTGTCCTTCAGAACCTTTGTCCAAACCGGCATTTACCCGGCGGGCTTCTTTAAAGTCATGGACAACGGCACGGCGGAAATGACCGGTTTGCGATTGGGAACCTCCGCCATTGCGGGGCAAGCGCTAATGGCGGACGCCAACGGCGTCGGAACCTGGCAAGGTCCCTTTACCGCCGGCGCCGGACTGGCCCTCGCGGGGACCCAGTACTCCATCGCTTCCAACGGCGTTGTCAACGGCATGCTCGCTTCGGACGGCGCATCGCTGGGCAAAGTGTCAGCGGGGATCATGACGGTCAACAGCGGCCGCATCGCCATCAATACAGGATCCCCGTCGGGCCAGCTCCATGTAACCAGCAGCGTTTCGGACCGCACCGTTGTTCTGGGCGAATCGACCGCCACAACCGGGTTCGTCGGCTTTGGGGGACGCTTCACGACCGCTTCGCCGGACAGCCCCGCGCTTGTCGGGGCCAACGTCGCGTCGGGCGCGTCGTCCACGTTCGCCTGGGGCGTATACGGCACTAGCGCTAGCACGGGAGGCGTCGGAGTGTACGGATACGCCACATCGGGCTCCGGCACGAATTACGGCGTCTACGGACGGTCGACAAGCTCTACCGGCTATGGAGTATGGGCGCAGGGCCGATTCGGAGCGTCTGGCACCAAGTCGTTCGTGATCGACCACCCGCTCGACCCAGAAAACAGCTACCTGATGCACTACTGCTCGGAAGGCCCGGACCCCATGAACGTCTACAGCGGCAACGTAACCACCGATGCCAACGGCGAAGCTTGGGTCGCCCTTCCAGACTACTTCGAAGCCGTCAACCGCGACTTTCGCTACACGCTGACCATCGTGGACGACGCAGACTTCGCCATGGCAAGAGTTGCGCGACAAATCCAAGACAACCGCTTCTTAATCAAGACCAACCGTCCGCACGTCGGAGTTTCTTGGGAAGTGAAAGGTGTGCGCAACGATCGCTTCGTGCTGCGCTATGGCGCGCCTGCCGAGGTCGCCAAGCCTGCCGAGTTCCGCGGCACGTATCTGCAACCAGAGCTGTGGAACCAGCCTGACGAGAAGAGCCAGCGCCACAAGCCGCAACCGCATTAGCGACGGCGCTACGCGAGCCAAACTCCTCTCTCCCGATCCGCCTTGCTGCGGCGAGGGAAAGAGGAGTTTGTGCCTTCCATTTTTCTATAGGGCTCAAACTAGCTTAGGGAACCCGGCCATCTGCAATGGCCGAGCCCTTTCGTTCGCTCGCAACCCGGAGGCCTGCCGCATGGCGCGCGGCGTCGCGGGGGCTGCCCGTTGCCCTCGCCTCGCCTCACCTCGTCCCCATGAACTCCTCGACCGCATCGAAAATCCGACCGAAGTAGTTGTTCGCAAGGCCGATCATGCCGATACCCGACGAGATCAAGAGTATCAACAGCCCTAACCGCAATACGCCGGGTTTTGTCATTGCATATTGATTCCCGGCCTCCTCTTCGTAATATCGCGCCATACGCCCGATCATCCCCGGCACGTCGCCCGTTGACACGCCCGTGTTCAAAACCCCGATCAGATCTTCCGAAAACAGCCCCGTCTGCCGCGCCGCCTCTGCTACGTTCAGGTTGCGATCGCCGGTCTGTATCGCTCTTAGTCGAGAGGCGACATACTGGTTCGGCACGGCGCCTGCGGCCAAATCCCACGCGGTCGAAGGCGCAAGCCCCGCCTCGTACAGCCGTTCCAGATGATTCAGGAAAGCCCGCAGCGAGTTTGCCAGGGTATACCGCCCATACCCGAAAATGATCGGCAGTCCCAACGCCGCCCTTGCCCGCAACGGCTCCAATGCCGAACGCAGCGCAAAAGACCACACCACCCAAGCAAAGAGCACGGCCGCCCAAAGAGGCATGATGAACTTCCAAAACAGCGGCTTAAATGCTTTGCCCAACGCCCCAGACACGCCCAAATTTTCATCCTCGCCGTATGCCGCAAGTCCGTCCAAGAACACCTTGGTCGATATTGCGATAAACGGGGCGATCAGTACCGCGTTCCACAATGCCAGCTTTGGAATCCAGTACCATATTCGCAGCCTGTGCCATCGTTCGTTGTAGTCCGCCAGCTCCGTCATCGCATCGGGCAAATAGCCGGCTGCCTCGCCCGCTCGGACCGTGCCTATAACGTACTCGGGGAAGAGCTTCGGAAACCGCCCCATCGCCTCGCTGATCCGCTGGCCTGTGGAGACCTCGTGAACCATCGAACGGCACGCCTGCGCTAGCGCCCGGTTTCTCACCGATTGCGACAAGTGCGTCAGCGCTTGGGCCGCGCCCATCCCGGCCTTGATCGTCGCGCTGAACTGTGCAAAGAAGAGCGATAAGTCCTTGTGCGATAAAACCGAATCGGCCCAAGGGCGCCTCTCTGTCGCTTGCACCGAGGGCGCAACCGGAGCGACCGTATCGGACAATATCTGAACCATTACGCCGCCGTCCGACAACCGACGCATCGCCTCATCCCTCGATTCGGCCTGGATCGAACCCTGCGCTTTCTTCCCCTGCGGCGTTACGCCCTCAAATCGAAACGTCGGCATCGATCTTGGCCGCCTCCTGATCTAGTACTAGGCTCAAAAGATCTATCGCCTTCGCGCCGTCGGGCAAAACCAGGTCCGGCTCGATCTCGACCAACGGCTCCAACACGAATCGCCGCTCCTTCATCCGAGGGTGCGGTATCTCCAGCCGCTCCGACTTCAGCGCCAAACGGTCGTAAAGCACAAGGTCGATGTCGAGCTCCCGCGGCATGTTTTTGGTCGAGTCCTTCCGCCCGACCCTGCTCTCGACGCTCTTTAGAGCCAGTAGCAACCCCTCGGGGCTTAATTCCGTCTCTAGGCGAACTGCCATGTTCAGATATGGCCTTGGGTCAGATGTGCCGCCCACAGGCGCCGTCTCATAGACCGAAGACGACGCTAGAACGGTCCCCAGCAGACGAACCTCCCTAAGCCCTCGGCGCAGATAGCCCAGCCGGTCGCCCAAATTGCTGCCCAGGCTCAAGTATGCCGTCGCCACGGTTTAGGTCGCGATCACGCCAATGTCCTGCCCGTTCCAATGGCGATAGGCGTCCGTCACGATCGTCCGACCGTCGTAGCGCGGCGAATAGCCCAGCAAGCGCCCGGCCTTCTCCAGGCCGAATCGATACCGATACTGATCCGGATGCTTCAATCGCGCCACCGTCAGCCCCGTCAGATCCGAAAGCGTTTCGGCGGCCTCGCCAAAGTCCATCGGACGGCTCATGATGTTGAACGCTTCGCCAGTCGCCTCATCCTTGGTCAAAGCCAGCCAAACGCCCTCCACCGCGTCCCGCACGTCGCACCAATGTCGCAAATGCGCCGTGCCATCCTCGTTCAACGGTGCAACCAGCCCGGCGCCTGTTTCAATGGCAGACTTCGCCTCGTTGACAAACGACTGAGCGTCAGAGCGACCCTCCATCCGACCGATCTGACCCTGCAAGCCAAAGATCGAAGCCTCCGGACTCGGCTCCAGAATCTCCTTGCCGCAGATAACGAATGGAAGTCGCAGCGCCGTGGTCGGAACTCCAAATCGCGCATGAAACATGCAGCACCAACTTTCCGTCGAAATCTTGGCCGCGCCGTATGGTCCGCTAGTGATGCGGTAATCTGCCTCGTCCTCTGTCTGAGGCTCGTCGCGCACCGTCGGCCCCTCGTAGACGATGCTGGACGAGATCTGAACGAACCGCTTCAAGTCCGCGCGGTCGCGCGCGGACTCTAAGAGCGTTACCGTCGAGCCCAGCGTAACGTCGAACTGCATCAATGGCCCGCCCGCTCCCAAATGCGCGCCGTTGTGCACGATGGCTTCGGCGCCCGCAGACAGCGCGGCCAATCCCGCCCGGTCGGTCAAATCGCACTCTACGACTTGTATGTCGCCCTGCAGAGCGGCCAGTTTGCCTATTCGTTTGGACCGGGGGCGAACGGCGGCGATCACGCTCATGCCCTCCTTCAAGAGCCGAGCCACAATGTTCGCGCCAATCCGTCCGCTCGCGCCGGTTACCAGTACTTTCATCCTTAATCATGTTTCGTGCAGACGACCTCTCATCCTGCAGGTGCAGAGTTACTTAGTGTCGAACAGTAATTCCGTCATGAACAAGGAAAGGCCGTTGGCGCTGTTAGGGTGCGGAGGGTTAGGAATAGTCTTTGGAGTTCTCGTATTGCTTCTCGGCCTAATGACGCTCTATCTGACGTTGGGATCAGACGCTAGCAATCCACGATTCTTGACTGAAATCGGGGGCGAACAGAACCTTGGTCGATTCAGAGCGCTTTACCTATTGCTATCCTTAGAGGGGTTTTTCCTCCTATTCGGCTCAGTCTACAGCCTGATGCGCAACCCGCTCGGACTGATTTTGATGAAGACCTTTGGCTCCATCGCTTGCCTGCACGGGCTTGGAATACTCGTGTACGTCATGATGACAGGCAATGAGCCGGAGACTGCCGGCGGGGACATGTTCCGCGGGATTAGGTATATCGCAGTTGGTCTGATTGCTTGGTATGTTTACACAAGGAGCGACGTAAAGGCCTACTTCGACTAAAACGGCTACAATAATCCTATGGCGGAGCCGTCCTTGCTCGATCTGCAAAAGTGCATCCACTGCGGCCTGTGCCTGCAATCATGCCCGACCTTCCTTTCCACCGGCTCCGAGGCCGATTCTCCCAGAGGCCGCATCTATCTGATGCGCGCCGCGGTCGAAGGCCGCATGGACTGGTCTCAAGTTCAGCCCCACATCGATCGCTGTATGGGTTGCTTGAGCTGTCAGACGGCCTGCCCCAGCGGAGTCCCTTACGCCAAACTCATCGAATCGGCCCGCGCCCAGGTCGAAGAAGAAGCCCGCTCTGGGCCCGAAGCCTTTTGGCGACGCCTGGCATTGACTGCCTTCACACGGCCCGGGCTGCTTCGCTTCGGCTTGGTCGCCGCCCGAACGCTCGGTATCAAGCGCCCGCCAAGGTTCCTCGCCCGAAAGTTGGGCGCGGCCGAGGTCAAGATGCGCCTGCCCAGGCTACCGGAGTATCGATGGCGGCCGCGCCCCGTCTACCCGGCCATCGGAGAATCCAGAGGCCGGGTCGCCCTGCTCAAGGGGTGCGCCATGTCGGTGCTCTTTCCCCAAGTCCATCGCGCTACGGTAGCCGTTCTGCGCCAAAACGGCTTTGAGGTCTGCGCGCCAAAGCACCAAGGCTGCTGCGGCGCTCTCTGGGCGCACAATGGCTACCCCGACCGAGCCAAAAAGGCCGCCCTTAAGCTTGCTCGTAGCTTTGCCGGCCACGACTATGTCATCGTCAACTCGGCCGGATGCGGATCGGCCATGAAAGAGTACGCCTCTCTTTGGCCCGACGGGCAAGCGCCCGAGACAATCGTCAGACTCGCCCAAAAGACTAAGGACATTACGGAGTTCCTGATCGAACAGGGATTCAAGCCGGGCGTCTTGCTCAATCCGCTCGCTGCGGGCTACCACGATGCTTGCCATCTTTCTCATGGCCAGGGCGTTCGCAATCAGCCGAGAGAGATGCTAAGATCGATCCAAGGCCTAACACTGCTCGAAATCCCCGAAATCTGTTGCGGTTCGGCGGGCATCTACAACCTGCTTCAACCTGAACTGGCTACCGACGCCCTCAAGTCCAAGGTTCGATCCATCCTCGATTCGGGCGCGCAGGCCGTCGTTTCGGCTAACCCTGGCTGCACGCTTTGGATCGCCCAAGGTCTGGCTCAAGCCAAACGCCCGCTGCCCATCCTGCACCCGATCGAGTTGTTGGCACAGGCCTACACTGTGGAATAAACCCTCGGAATGCGAGGGGCGAGAATCGAGCGCTCCAGGGCGAAATTGGCTCTGGATGTCTTGCGCTATGTGGGCGAAGTGGCACGCTACCGATGGATGAAGATACCCATCGGAAAGAGGCTTTCGTTCTATCTCTTCCTTGGGGGCCTCGTAATCTTGCTAGGTTATGCGTTCGTCGCGCGACAGTTGGCCGTTGCGAACGGGCGAGCGCTCCACAAAGAGGCCGTCGCCTCAGCGCTCTCTGCCTGGCTGATGGTGGAAGACGAGCGCCTTCGAAGCCTAGAGCTCGTTTCTGGCGGAAATCTCGCTGCAACAAACAGGAGACTTTTGGCGGAATCCCGCCTCGCTATGCAGAAGATGGCCGGATGGAAAACTTCCGGATACTTTGCCCATAACGGCCTGCTTTATCGCGGCGCCGTCTCGATTTCTGAAGAGGGCAGAAAGATTCTCCTTGCGGAACCCGTCGACTTTGGCGATGGTTCTAGAATCGGCGGCAAGATCTCCTTTGTTCCAGCCCCGAATGCGCCGATCTCGGCCGCACAACTGGTGCGAGACGGGCTGGGCAATCCGATCGGCGCTTGGAAGGTCGATCTTCCGCACAGCGCATTGGCAAAGGTCTCGCCTGCGGTCGAGCAGGCCGGTTGGCTTCTATTCGGCTTTGGGCTGATCATGATCTTGGGCGCAACGTTCGGCCTCGTCGTAACGCTTCGCAGGCTGATGAGGCCGTTTGTCGAGGCCTCTGCCCGTCTTTCGGTAGGCGATTGGGAAAGCCGCGTGATCTACGCCGCTAATGACGAATTCGGCCAATTGTCGCTCGCCTTTAATCGCATGGCCGAAAGTCTCAATCGCGCATTCGAGGATTCGCAAAGACAACAGAGCGAAATCGAACTCAACAAGCGCAACCTCGAACAGCTCAACGATCGACTCACCCAAGCAAACGGCGAGCTTCAGCGAGCGAATCAGCAGCTATTGGACGCCAACGCCCGACTCGAAGAAGCCGCGACGACGGACGGTCTGACCGGACTCTCCAATCACCGCACGTTCCAAGACGCGCTTCTGCATCTGTGCCAGATGGCCCGGCGATATGAGCAGTGGATCGCTCTCGTCGTGCTCGACATCGATCACTTCAAGGATTACAACGACACCTTTGGCCATCCCGCAGGCGACGAATTGCTGAAGTTAGTCGCTCAGACTCTCCGAATCACCGGTCGAGATGCAGACATCGTCGCGCGTCATGGCGGCGAAGAGTTCGCGCTGATTCTGCCCAACACCGACCTGAAAGCCGCCGTGCAAGCTGCCGAACGATTGCGCGAGGCGATCGGCCTGCTCGATTGCATCGGAGGGCGAGTAACCGCGAGCTTTGGCGTCTCCGCCGCCTATGGACCGGACGTGATGGCCGGCAATCTGCTCTTGTGCGCCGACAAAGCGATGTACGAAGCCAAGCGCTCGGGACGCAACCGAGTTTGCGTTTCCGATCAGAGCCCTGGCGCCAGGGCCTCTTAATCTATCCGGGCGCGTTCGGCATGCCGGGCTGCTGCTGTTGCGTTTCGGGCGTTTTGCCCGGAGCAAATCCGGGCTGGCCCTGTCCCTTCGGGTTCGGGTTTGGCGAACCCTGCTCAGAGGGTTGCTGGCCCTGATAGAAAAAGGCGCCGATCAAGGCTACCAGAGCCACAACGATCGCGAGCACTGCCCATCCTGGGATTTCGCGCTTCATCTATTCGATTCCGTGTCCGTTGCAGAGCGGTGTGTCGTCCGGACGAGGCGCCTCTGGATCGAAAATGACTCGGGCGGCGTTATAGTTCACGCAGAAGCAATTGGGGTCAGGCCCCACCACGCGCCAGTTGGCCAGCGTTCTTGTCGGGGTCGCCTTCACATGCCCGTCTGCAAACACCATGTTGCTCACGCCGACATAGAGCCGAAAAGCGTTCGGATTGCTGGGCACGCCACCTTGAAGAAAATCTCTGCCCGTTCCTCGATGCCGATCCGAAATGGCAAACCCGCGGTTGATGCCGTTGCAAATGTTCACCCAATAGCCGCCAAAGCCCGAGGTGTTGAGATTAGGTCCGGGCACGCCGTCGGTGATGACCGCGGTCCGAACTGGCTCGTCCAGTCTCGACATGTGGAGATACCGGCATTGATTGTTTCGCGTGTAATACGCATAGTTCCAATAGGGCGTCAGGTAGCTGTTCATCCCAATCGGCTGAACTCGATAGTCGAAGTTTTGAGGCAAGTCGTTCAGTCCAAAATGGGTGCCAGGGGTCGTGCTGGTCGATGTTGGGCACAAAAGCACCCCTAGGTTCTTCACATACGGTTGCAGGGTGCCGGTCCATACCTCGTTATTCGACACGCCTTCGCCCGTGCAGCCGCCTTTCACTAATTGAACGACGTACTCGTCCCAATCTTGGGCGTACATCATCCAGGCCGTGCCTAGCTGCCTCATATTGCTGCCGCACTGCGTCAGCCTGGCAGACTCGCGAGCCTGGGTAAACACAGGAAATAGAATAGCCGCCAATATCGCTATGATCGCGATCACGACTAAGAGTTCAATAAGCGTAAAGCCCCGTCGGTTCATAGTTCGCACACCTCCATCGGCCTCTATTATACGATAATTTTGGGGCAAATCCTGCGCCCTGTAGAAGGAATCCGTTCCGGGCTGGTTGAATATATGCGCGACGTAGAAATCTTAGAAGCAAGAGGAGCAGGGATATGCGATTTACCTTTCTGGCCATTGCAACAGCCTTCGCGCTGTCCGCAACGGCCCAGCACAAGCACGATCCAACCTTCTGGATCGGAGATTATGCCTTCGCCTCGCAAGAGGCCTTCATCCTGAGCGGCGCGCGCTGCGCTACGCCCGATCCGACCCTTGCCGAGATGGAGGCCGTCGAAAAATGCCTCC
Source organism: Armatimonadota bacterium (assembly GCA_013359125.1). Lineage (NCBI taxonomy): Bacteria > Bacillati > Armatimonadota > Armatimonadota bacterium. Next base: position 69,246 of record JABWCR010000003.1, read on the forward strand.
AACAGGCTGGCGGAGCGGACATCCAGGCGGTCCGATACATAACGGTCTACTTCCACGTCATCTACAGCACGACCGGAGCTGGCAACGTCTCCGATGCCCAGATTCAGAATCAACTGACCGTCATGAACAAGGGCTTCGCCGGTCAAGACTTGCCGCGCTCGGGCCAAGGCCCCTCCGCCCAACCCACCGCGAACACCAACTTTCAGTTCGTCCTCGGCGGAATCACCCGAACGCAGAACAACACCTGGTTCGGCATGACTCCCGGCAGCTCCGCCGAAGCCCAGGCCAAAAACGCCCTGCGCGTCGGCGGAGCCAACGTCCTGAACATCTATACGGCCAATCCTTCGGGCGGCTATCTGGGCTGGGCGACTTTCCCGTGGAACTACGCCTCCAATCCAAAGAGCGACGGCGTCGTCGTGCTCTATTCCACTTTGCCGGGCGGCTCCGCCGCGCCGTATAACCTGGGCGATACTGCGACCCACGAAGTCGGGCACTGGATGGGGCTCTACCACACCTTCCAAGGCGGATGCACCACCAACAACGATTACGTCTCCGACACCCCTGCAGAGCGATGGCCTTACTACGGTTGCCCGGGCTCCTATCCGAACACCTGTAGCGGCAATCGATACCCAGGACGCGACCCCATCGAGAACTTCATGGACTACACCGACGATGCCTGCATGTTCCAATTCACAGCGGGCCAAGCCAGTCGCATGAGCACGATGGCCGCCAACTATCGCGGACTATAAACTAAGCACGCCCGGAGGCGGCCTTGCCTCCGGGCAAATCTCTATGAACCCCATCCATTTCGAATGCGTCGTGCCCATCCTAAGCGTAACCGACCTTGACGCGAGCCTTCAATACTACAAGGGCAAACTGGGGTTTGTCGAAGACTTCGTCTACCCAGGCAGCTATGCCGGTATCTCAAGAGGCGGCAAGGGAATCATGCTCTGTCAAGGCGGGCAGGGACAGCCCGGGACGTGGGTCTGGTTCGGCGTGAACGACGCACAGGCGCTCTACGAAGAATATGTGCAACGAGGCGCCGACGTCAAGACGCCGCCCTCGAACTACCCTTGGGCGCTGGAGTTCCACGTCCAAGACCCCGATGGCCATGTATTGCGATTCGGCTCGGACGCGATGGATGACCGGCCCTACGATGAGTGGGTCGAATGGTATGCCGATTAGCCTTATCCCCGCTATCCACATAGTCCGGGGATAGCCGCGTGAACGAGCGTGGAGCGTGCCGCGCCTCTACTATTTGTTCACAGTCCCGTTTGTCTTATCCACACTCCCCAAAGAGTTGTCCACATTTCGGTTTCTACGTATTCCCGCCGATCTAACCTCGGATTCTCGCCCGCTCTTGATCTTATCCACATATCCCCGTGCTAACAAAGAATCAGAGTCCTTAATAAAAGGAGGTTGGGATTCTTAAAGGGCTGTGGACGGAGGTCGCCAGATATACTTACTCCGTCATGTGGATCCGGAGCCTTCAGGTCAGGAGCTTCCGAAATCTGAGCGCCGAAGAGTTTTACCCCGACCCTGGACTCAACGTCATTGTTGGTCCAAACGCGCAAGGGAAAACGAATCTCTTGGAGGCGATCTTCTACGCCGGGCGGCTTACTCCATTCCGAGGCTCGCGCGACGCCGATCTCGTGCTCCATGGTCAGTCCGTAGCATGGTTGCTCTGCGCGTACGAGAGGGACGGCTCCCGAGAAGAAATAGAGATTGAGATTCCAACCTCGGGCAGAAGGCGGTGCAAGATCAACGGCTCGCCCGTCCACCGTTTGTCCGATGCCATCGGTCGCCTATCGGTCGTCAGCTTCTGCGCGACCGACCTGGCCATCGTCTCCGGAGAGCCGTCCGATCGTCGCCGGTTCTTAGATGACAACTTGGCCTCGATAAGCCATAAATACCGCTCCGCGATTGAACAGTACAAGCGATGCCTGGAGCAGAGAAACGCGCTCCTTAGAAACTACGCCGAAAATCGAGGGGGATTGGACGATCTGCCCGACTGGGACGCCCAGCTCGGCAAACACGGAGGCCGAGTAATGGCCATCCGACAACTCTTTCTAACCGACCTAAACGGCAGGGCGAGCGCGATCCACCCAGAACTCTCTAACGGAAAGGATCGACTAAAATTGGAGTACCATCCAGCGGTTCAAGAAGGCAGTTCGACCACAGAGGCCGAATGGGCTGATAGATTGTTGCAATCGTTGCAACTGAACGCGAAGGAGGAGCAGCGCAGAGGCATGACCCTTTCTGGCCCTCATCGAGACGACTTTGTTGCCTATGTGGACGATAAAGACGCCCGTAGTTTCGCCTCGCAGGGCCAGCAGCGCACGGCCGCCCTTAGTATAAAGATGGCGCAGATCGGACTGGTCGAAGATCGGCTCAAGCACGCGCCGATCGTGCTGTTAGACGATGTCTTCAGCGACCTAGACCCCAATCGTCGCCAAGACCTTATGAAGTTCTTGGAGGGCCGCGCCCAAACACTGATTACCTGTACCGACCTCGGCTCGTTTAGCGACAAGATACTGGAGCGCGCAAGGATTACGCGCGTATTGGGCGGGAGGCTGATGTCGATTGAAAAAACTTGAAAAAGCAGCCGATGCAAAGTTAGGCGCATTGCGTCGGCTGGGTATCGACAAAGAGTACCTGGACCGAACGGTGGTCGACTCCTGGCCGGACGCCGTCGGACGACAGATCGCTTCGGCTACTCAGGCGAAAAGCCTCGATCGAGGCGAACTGGTCGTCGCCGTCAAGAACAGCGTATGGCTGCAAGAAATCCAGTTCCACCTCCCAGAAATACTCAATCGCCTCAACGCCCTTGCCGGCAGAAAAGCGGTCAAGCGCATAACCCTCAAGATTCTGCCGATACGAACGCGAAAAATCGAGTCCGCGCCCGCGCCCAAAGAACCAAACCACATCGAGGTCGAAATCCCAGACCCGCCCGAGTTCGCTGGCGTACCGACCGATCTTCAGGCGAGTTTGAAACGCGCATGGGTCGGCAATGCGCGACTAAATGCAATCCGGATGGCGATGGGATGGCGAGCCTGTATCGCGTGCGGAGTGCCGCACGATGAGGAGACCCCTTTGTGCGCCGTCTGCCGCGGCTATCGATAAGACTTTTCGAATCGCTGCGCCATCGCCCGGCAACCTGGTCGTTGATAGGGCTCGTTTCGGGTCTTTGCCTGGCCGAAGCCCAGTGGCTGTCCGGCCCGCTGATCGCCGTTCTTTGCCTGGCCTTTTCTCTCGCTCTCAACCCTCGCTGGATCATTCCCGCGGCGCTGCTCGCTCTTGGCTTCTATCGATACTGGTTCGCCGTCGGCCCGGCAGAACTCCCAAGAGGCTCCGTCCAACCACCTATCGTCGCCCAATGCCTGGAGGATGCCGAGCCGACGCGAAACGGCCATCGAGCGCTCGCGAGGGTGTCCGACAGGCACAAGGCCTATCTCTATCTCAACGGGCCATGGGATCGACTGCCCGAGCGCGGACAATGGGTGGAAATTGCACGGCCTCTGACGCCGATCATCCGTACCCGAATGCGCGAGCCGTACCTCCGATTCCTGATCAAGCGCCGAATCGCTTACACCGCCTCGCTCTACCCGGGCGACCTGAAAACCCTCAGCCCGCCCGACTCAGGACTTGCAGCGAGAATGGCCGATTCTCGCCGCGCTTTCCGAACCCGGCTTCGTGCAGCCATGCCGGAAAGAACCGCCGCGGTCGCCGAAGGGGTGATTCTTGGCGCAGGATCCGACTTTCCCAAGCGCGACAGAGAACGCTTCGCCCGATCGGGCCTGGCGCATATGCTCTCGGCTTCTGGCTTGCACGTCGGCGTCGCAGCCCTAATTGTAACGTGGCTGACCGGGCTATTGCCGTGGCCGTTTTGGTCGCGGCGAGCGCTGATCCTAGCCGCCGTCTGGCTCTACGCCGCAATGGCAGGCTTCAACCCGCCCATTGTGCGCGCCGCGATCATGATCTCAGCTTGGGCGATCGCGCCTCTTATCTGGCGCGAGTTCGACGGTCTCTCCGCTCTCGCCTGTGCCGCCGTCGTCTGGCTGATCATCGCCCCAAACGCCCTATGGGAAGCCGGATTTCGACTCTCGTTCGCCGCCATGATCGGGATTCTGCTGCTCTACATCCGCATCAAGCGACCATTGGAGAGTTCCCTAAGACCGCTGCCTTACAAGCCTCGACGTTTCATTGCAGGAGGCGCCGCGGTATCGATGGCCGCCCTGATAGGCCTCCTGCCTGTCCAGGCATCGACCTTTGGGTTCTTTCCCGTCATGTCCATTGCCGCGAATCTTCTGGCCAGCCCGGCCCTGCCCGTCGTCATGTTCGGCGGCGCGATCGCAGCTCTTTGGCCTTGGCTTGGCGGATTGATCGCCGACCTTGGCTCTCGCTGGATCCTTTTTGTCGCAGACCGCCTCGGAGATCCGACGGCGCCCGTTCTGAGCCTGCCCGCACTGCCCGATTGGGCGATCCTCGCCTATCTTGCGCTCTTGCTGGCTCTAGCGCCGGAGCCGGCGACCGAAGACCCATTGGAGTAGAATAGGCCAAAGACAAGAGCGGAACGGCCTGCAATCGCCGCTCGTCTATACATTTGCTAAACCGGAGGTAATGAAAAATGAAAGCGGTCTACGTATCACTGGTCATAGGGCTGTTGCTCGGCGCGGTAACGCTCACGGGTTTCAGCCAATTGGACAAGCTGGTCAAAGGCGCGGGCATCGGCGTGCTGATCGATCGGTCCGGCCCAGAAATCGACAAGTTTGTCAACAATTTAACCGGTACTAAGCCTAACAGCCGATTTGGCACCAAAGTCGTGCCGATCATCTCGTTGGGCAACGGCACCCATGTGGGGGCCGCACAGGTAATGGGCCCGCCTGGAATTGTCAAGACCGTGCGCGCCGTCGGCCAAATCGAAGGCGACTTCTTGGGCAAATCTGTGCGCGTTAAGGGCCTGATCCCGATCACTACCGACAAGCCGGGCAAAAGCGTCGATCGCGTGGCCGGCGTCGGTATTTCGGCCATACTGGATATTCGACTATAGGAAATCCGAGTTATAATCGCATGGTGCGAGGTGCAAAGATGCGGAACGCATTGCTTTGGCTGGTCTGCCTCCTGATTATCGGAGGCGCAGAAGCGCAAGGGCTGAAAGGCCTGGCGAACAAGAGCGAGGGCAAGAAGAGCGAAAGTTCCAACTCGCCTTCCAAGAGTTCGCCTGGTCAAGACAAGAAGCCCGACCTGAACAACAAATCGAGCGCGGGCAGCAACAAGCCGGCCCCGTCCAATCCGAGCCCGCCCGCGCAGGGCCGATCGGAGCCGCGCTCTCAAGAGCTCAACAACAAGTCGAGCGCGGGCGCCAATAGACCCGTTCAGGCCGATGCGCCTCGCACCCCTGCGAGCCCCACCAATCCGAACGGCAAGTTCGAACGAGACACGACCATTCGAACGGGCGATCTGTTCCGAAAGGGCAGCGATCAGCGAACCCAACCCATCGATCCTGTCGACAGATCGTTCAATAGACCCGGGAGCCCGGCAGACGACCAGTACTATCGATTGCGCGATCGAAGCAACGACCCCATGTATTATCCCAGCGAACTATCGACCCGCTTTGACAATCGCCCCGTTCCATCGGGCGGCAATCTGCGCGGCTTGGTAACTCGCGCGGAGCACATCGACCGCAACCGTTGGGAGCCGCACAGAGACTACTGGCGGTCCAAAAACTGGGACTACGGCTACTACTGCTGGGAGCCCGTCGTCCAGCGAGTCTGCTACACGCCCTACTGGTACTACATCACCACGCCCGCCTTTATCCCCTATTGGCGAGTGGTCATATTCGACCGTCCGCTCTATGTGATCTTAGAAACGCCCTTCGTCATTAGTTCGGGCTACTATCTGGAGCGCCCAGCCCGGCAAGAGAGCGTCTACGAGATCATGGTAGGCGACGTCCGCCGAGCCTGGACGCTGCGCGACCCGGACTATCTGGAGCGATACGTGAGGCCCAATAGCTACGTCTCGATCTTCCTGGACGGCCAGTACGCCTATTCGCTCCCCGCCGAGGACTACCTAAACATGACCCAAGATGCGCTTCGTAGCGTCAGAACCTCTCGACTCACCTTCGAGAAGACCTTCAAGCGCGGCAACGACCAGTTCGTCATGTACGGCACGCACGATTACGTCGACGAACAGGGCAACACGCGCCGAGTCTACGTCATGTACGCTTTCCAGCAGGACGGACGTTCCTGGTACCTGATCGACGCCGGCTCGTCCGACCGACCGTGGAAGTAGCGCTCTAGGGCGTCAGACTATAAAGCGCTCGCGGGCAACTACTGGCCCGCGAGCGCTTTTTCTTTGTCTGCCCCGATGAAGTGTATAATCAACCCTACGCCCATGAACGCAAAGCCAATTCCCGCCCCGATATTTTCTAGCAGCGCCGAAGCCCTCGTCTACGGCCGATTTCAAGACGAGCCCCTTAGCGAGAGTCTGACCCAGCTCGACGCCGCGCTGGACGGCGCCATCGGTCAGATGGGCGACAAAGAACTTCCCGGCAAGAAGCACGCTGTAACCGTCCTCACACCTCTCGGTCGAATCTCCGCCAAACGAATCGCCATAGTCGGACTCGGTAAGCAAGCCGACCTAGACCCAAGAACCCTCACCCACGCGGCGACCGTCGCCGTTCGCGAGCTGAAAGACAAGGGCATCGCCGAAGTCGCCATCGATCTCCCGGGCGATCCTCGCTTGATCGTCGAAGGCGCCTACATGGCGCTGTTCGAGCCCGATGCCTATCACAAGGAACGCAAGACGACCACCATCTCGACGCTCTGCTTCGCCAACGCGAACGAATCGGAAGTTGAAAAGGGCCGCATCGTCGGCGAAGCGATCAACTTCTGCCGAACCTTGGTCAACGAGCCTGCAAACAGCCTAACGCCGACCGCTCTGGCCGATCAAGCCCAGCAAGCCGCCGAGCGATCCGGGCTCAGCCTGACGGTGTTGGACGAAGACGACATGCACCGGCTGGGTATGTGCTGTCTGCTCGCTGTCGGTCGCGGATCCGAAAAGCGTGCCAAGCTGATCGTTATGAGCCATCGCCCAAATCCCGACCAGCCCTATAAGCTCGCGCTGGTCGGCAAGGGAGTTACCTTCGACACGGGCGGCATCTCCATCAAACCGACCGAAGGCATGGGAGCCATGAAGGGCGATATGGCCGGCGCGGCCGCAACCATCGCCGCTATGGAGGCCATCGGGCGCCTCAATCTGCCTATAAACGTTCTGGGCGTCGCCCCCGCGGTCGAAAACATGCCCGACGGCGCCGCCTATCGCCCGGGCGACGTGATCAAAGCGATGAACGGCAAAACCGTCGAAATCATCACTACCGATGCCGAAGGCCGCCTTGCCCTCGCCGATGCCCTCACCTTTGCCGCCAGGCAAGGCGCCGAACGAATAGTAGACCTGGCCACCCTCACAGGCGCGGTCGGCATTGCGCTCGGCCCCTATGCTACGGGCGCAATGACCAACAACCCAGAACTGCTCGAACTCGTCCGCTCGGCAGGAGAATCGGTCGGCGAGCGCATTTGGGAACTTCCCGCGTGGGACGACTACTCTCAACTTATCAAAAGCCCCATCGCCGATCTCAAGAACGCCTCTGCCAATCGACGCGCAGGAGCCATTGCCGGCGGCGTCTTCCTAAAGGAGTTCGTCGAGGACCGACCCTGGGTGCATCTTGACATCGCCTCGACAGCGACCGTCGGCGAGCACCAGCCAGGAATGGCCCAAGGACCATCCGGAGTGCCGGTGCGCGCACTAGTGCGACTGGCCGAATCGCTCGTCTAACGATCTAGACATGGGCGCCCTGCACATTGGCGTTGCCGAAATAGACATAACGCCCGAAGAACCCGTCTGGCTGGGAGGCTTCGGCTTCCGCGAAGGACCGTCCATCGGCATTCTCGACCGTCTCGCCGCCCGGTGTCTCACCATCCGCGACGACCGAACCCGCCTTGCGTTCATCGCCTGCGACCTGATCGGCCTCAATCCCAACTTGGTCGACTTTGTGCGCGCTCAGATCGGCAAGAGACAAGGCAGTCCCGATCACCATATCCTCCTCCATTGCACTCACACTCACTCTTCGCCCGCAACGCAGCGCCTGCTGGGCCTCGGTCAGCAGCATCACGGATACGAGCGCGAACTGGCAAAGCGATTGATCATGCTGGCCGACCAGACGATCGAAACCGAAACGCCGGGCAAAATCGCCTTCAGCGAAGGCGAGGCCCGACTCAATATCGTCCGGCGAAAGCCGCACCTTCAGGTCGCTGCTCTAGAGCCGAATCCAGAAGCCTTTGCCGACCCCAACGTCCGCGTCGTCCAGTTTAGCGACGAATCGGGCAAACCCCTGGCAGTGCTCGTCAATTACGCCATGCACCCCGTCGTCCTCGGCCCGGACAATCGTCAGATCTCGGCCGACTATCCATCAGGGCTTTATACGGAGATCCGCAATGCCACGGGCGCCGTTCCTTTCTTTGTCAACGGCTGCGCGGGCGACCTCAACCCCAAAATCAGAGGCGGAGACCCCAAACCGATCGGCGCCGAATTGGCACACGCCGCCCTAAGAGCGCTAGAAATCGCGATCCCAGTGAGCGCCGAAGGCATCTTTGGCGCCAGAGAGTCCGTAGTCGAACTCACCCCGCTCCCGCCGCCGCCCGGCGCGCCCATGCGATTGAGCAACTCCGAACTGCTTCTAGAAGAGGCTGAACGAGGTAACAAGCCGCCCGGGGCGCTAGAGTATTGGCGCGGAGAGGTCGAATACAGGCGCATGGAGGTCGAATGGGACATGCTGGTACCGCCCAATCCGTCCATGCGAGTTGCGTTCTTTCGCGCGGGCGACTTCGCGCTTCTTGGCCTGGCCTGCGAGCCGTTTCAATCCTACGGCATCGACTTTCGGCGGCAATCGCCTTGCCCGGCAACCCTGGTCGCCGGTTACTGCAATGCTTCCATAGGTTATCTCTTCGCTAAATCTGACGCCCCTCTCGGCGGATACGAGGTCAAAACGGCGCCTCAATTCTATGGACAACCCCTCTTAGACCCCGAAAAATGCGAGCAAGAAACGCGCGAAGCCGCGTATACAATAATGGGCGTCGCGCAACCCGACTGGACGCCGCTCAAAGCCTCGCATCTGCCCTAAGAGGCAGGAAGCCGCGCCCATCAGAGCGAAACGGGAACCAACATGAAGCCCATCGGCTCGCTGATCATCAACCCAAACGCGGGCGGCAAACGCGCCGCCAAGCGCTCGGGAGCGCTCGTAACCGCGGCTAACTCAAGGTGGCGAACATTCTTCACATCGGGCTTCGAGGCCGCGGTTCGCCAAACCAAACAGCTCTTTTTGGACGGCGAGCGATGTTGCATCGCGGTAGGCGGCGACGGCGCTCTCAGTAGCGTGCTCAACGGCTTCATGCAGGCCAAACAGAGCGGCCCGATCCACCCGGAAGCCTGCATTGGCGTCATCCCCTTGGGCACGGGCAACGACACTGCGGCGGCGCTCGGCCTCCCGCGCGACCCGCTTGCCAACCTCAGCCGCCTTGAAACGGGGCGCGCTGTGATGCTTGATGTTGCCAAACTGATCCAACCAGACAAGCCCGAACAGTTCTACATCGACATCTGCGGCGTCGGCTTCGACGCCCAAGTCAACGCTAACATGGACGTGCGTTTCAAAAAGCGCTTCGGCCTGGTCGCCTATCTCGCCGCCGTCGCCAAAACGCTCGCCAAGCTCCATCCCATCCATGTGCGGCTAACGCTCGATCAAATCGAATACGAAGCGCCGGTAACCCTCATTGCTATCGCTAACGGCCCCATGTACGGCCGCGGAATGAAAGTCGCGCCACTGGCCAAGTTCAACGACGGCATGTTGGACGTGATCATTGTCGAACAAGTGGGCCGTATAGAACTGGCTGTCAACTTCCCCAAGGTCTTTCGCGGCACGCACCTCTCGCACCCCAAGATTCGAATGATGCGCGCCCGTTCGATCGAGATACAGGTCGATCCGCCCCAACCCCTCAGCGTCGACGGCGAATCGCTGGGTTGCGCTCCCTGCAAGATCGAGGTCATGCCCCGCGGCGTGCCCTTCCTGCTCCCCGATCGCTGCTACTCTAACGCCATCCTCTACGACGAACTGGACGAAACCCCGCCTATCGCGACCCGAGAGCAAGCCGACAGAGCGCCGGCCGAAGTTTAACAAGCGGACGAGCACCCCCGCGAGGCGAAAGACCGGGCCAGGCAGGAGCCTGGCGTTCCGTACTTAGAGACGGTTGATGAAATAAGTTACATCCTAAAACACGATCTCAGTTGCCTCCGCAGGCCGCCGAGACGACCGAATCTTTCGAAGCAGGCCGTCCCGCGTCCTGTGGAGGATGTTGTCAGACCGAGCGCTCGCCGCTGAGCGGCCTTTTGCAAAAATGTAGCACAATTTTGAGTACGAATCAAGCCGGGAGGGCGAGCGTCCCCGCGAGCCCATGCCGTCGGAACGCCAGGCTCCTGCCTGGCCAGGACCCTCCACGTCCGTAGGCGCGGAGGGATGTAAACTCCCTGTGATTCGGCTCGCGAGGACGCTCGCCCTCCCGGGCGGCTCGCCTTGGCGGTCTTCGCGCCCTTTGCGCGAAACCTGCCGTTGCAGCTCTGTCCTGCCCGGCGGGAGCCGGGCGCACCTTCTATAAGCATAACGGCGATGACAGGATGAGAAAGTTAGCCGAAACAGTAACGCGCAACAAAAAGCAGGAATTGAGTCATGGATGGCAAAATCGGGGTTATAATCTAAATCAAGGAGGCGTTGAAATGCGCTATCGTCTTAACGGAACGGAACGGAACGGCTCTCTGTGCGCCGAACCGACTTCCGCGCCGATCCCGCTCAACTCTACCGACACGGAGGCGAATTAGCCTGACCGCCCTTTCCTTCGTGCTCGCCTCGACCCTTTTTCAGCAATCCCCCGCCCAGCCCCATTACAGCCAGACCGGCAATTGGGAGTACCTGACCGCCAGTACCGACTATCGCGTTCGGTGGCGAAACGACATCCTGAGTAGCCCGTATCAGGATCCGAAGTCGAGTTACAACGGCGGCGATCGGATCGACATCTACGACACCTACGGCATCCATGCGGCGGTGTTGCCCACCAAGGTCTATTTCCCCAATCTGGATCCGGTCGGCGTTCGGGGGACGGTCATGCTATGGGGCAACGGCACCGGGTACACGTTTCCCGAACCACCCATTAACGATCCCCGCACCTACAACTATTCCTACTCATCCTTTCTGCTCTGGAACCCTTTGCTCCACGGCAACGGGTCGGCCGATCGGCTGTTGTTCGGTTTTGTGGGCTACACCAAAGATCCGGACACGACGACGACATCCGTTCGCTACATGGACGTTGCGAACATCTTCTGTTCCGGGCACTCCTTTATGCCGGACGGCAAGCTCTGCGTGTCGGGCGGCAGCCACTATTGGAAGGAGAACGCGACTGCTCCAACAGAAGTTCACGGCACCAGGGCCTGCTATCTATTCGACAGCGCCCAATGGAGAAACGCTGACGGCCAGCCTGCGCACAACGGCTGGTCGCTGCCGCTTGGTCCCTATGGGTCTCATCCTTCGCAGCGCATTGGCATGGGCGTTCGCCGCTGGTACCCTTCGACCTTGCTCTTGCCGGACAAGAAGATGCTGATCGCAGGCGGCACCACCCAGGCAGAAGCGAATCGCCTGTGCACTCATCCGGATGGCCTCAACACCACCTACCAGATCTACGATCCAGACGCGAACGCGTTTTCAACCTACAACCTCAACGTCGTAGGAGGGTGCGACGGCCATGCCGCTTGGTACAACTTTGACGAGGCGGATCAGCGCTTTACGCTCGGCAACGAGTACCCGCGTCTGCACGGCGCGACGTGGGCAACGGGCAGCCCGCCCAATCAGACACTCCATTATCGCGCGGTCTATGCGGGGCCCGATTCGAGGGTCTATCTTTTTGACCCCGCGGCGCCCTCTTCTGGATGGGCGCTCCGTTCGGTAGCGCCCGGTTCGGCGTTCGACAATGTTGTGGATGCCGAGGAGATGTTTCGGATAGCCGCCGCCGGTCAATACGCACAAGACGACAAGAGAGACCTGAACAAGGACGGCTGGATCGATGCGGCCGACCTGACCATCGCCCTGTGGAACCTGGGAAGGCAGGGGGACTAAGAGACAGACGCGGCCGGACCCGAAGGCTCCGGCCGCGCATCTCCAAGACAGACATTTTTAGGAGCCTTGAAATGAAGACCATAGCAACCGTCGTAGCGGTATTGTCAAGCCTTTGCGCTTCCGTAGCCCAGATGCAACTGCTCTGGGATCGGGAATATAGCTGGCCGACCAGCGTTCGCTACATTGCCGATGCCCGAACTCAAGTCAGCGAAGGCGTTTTGATGATAGGCCAACCATTTACGGAGCCCGGTAGAGCTTATGCGCGAGCAATTGACAGTAACGGCCAAGTTGTCAGCACATTGCTCATATTTGCAAGCGATGATTTTATTGACTTGATTGCGTTGCATCCGATCGATCATGGGCTTGCGTTCGTGCAGTGCTCAATTTGCCGCACGTCATGGACCAGCGGCTTCAATCTGTTTATGCTGACCTCGTCTCAGGTTATGGTGTCGATTAGTCAAAGCGGTTATTACCGCCGCGGCCAATTGCAACAAGACGGCTCTCTGGTCGTGGGCGGACTCGGTCCGCAGGGCACGACGAATCAGTGGACGATCGACCGCTGGCGATGGGGTCAGACCGAACCGGACTGGTCGACCACGATCACCGCGCCCATGTCTGGCGGTGCGCTATCGCCCGAGTTTCCTTCCAACATGCGGACGAACCTTCTTGATACGATCAACCCGACAGCCTTTCTGCGCCAGACCGACTTCTCGGGTCAAGCCTTTTGGTTCTCCTTAACGCCCGACGGCCAAACCATCTGGACGCAAAACGTGCCCGTTGGCATGTACTTGGACAACGTGATCGACGAGGAGGGCAACCGGTACATCGCTTATCACCGCACGGCGCCGGACGGCGGCTACTCCTTCTGGTGGACTCTGCTCAAGTCCAGTCCGACGGGCCAAATCCTCTGGGACAGGGATATCGGGCTGATCAACGGGTTAGGCAACGGACTGCTCGCTAGTCCGAAAGCCGGTCGTCCATGGCTGTGGATCAAGCCTACGGATCAGACGTTCCGCATCCACATTCTCGACCCTGCCGACGGATCGTCGTTGAGAGTTGTTAGGTATGACGCGCCCGACCAGCGTACGGTGGCAGGGGGCATATACTATGACTATTATGGATCGCCATATTTGCTGTGGGGCATGTATGGCGCTCCACCGAGATACGAGTCCCACCTGCACAAGTTAGACGAGGACGGGAATCTCGTTTGGGGCATAGAAGTGACAGATCTGGTACCCGAGAGTTTTCACCAAGTTATCTTTGACTCCCAGAACAATCTCTACCTGATCGGCCCGAGCCGCATTCAGAAGTGGCGGATTCTCGCCGTCTTTGTGGAGGGGGATGCGAGCGGGGATGGCTGCATCGACGACAAAGACCTGGCGATGACGCTCGAAGCGTTCGGAACCAACGACCCGTTCGCCGACTTCGACTCCAACGGCATCGTAGACGACCGAGATTTAGAGCGCGTCTTAAGGAACTTTGGATTGGGGTGCGCGGGGTAGAGGGGTCGTCCGGAACGCCAGGCTTCTGCCTGGCCCAGCCCCCTCGCACGCTCAGAACGCCGCCCCCTGCCTGGCCGTAAGCTCCGTTAGCCCCTGCACAAAGCCGCTCCCGGGCAGTCCGCCTTTTACGAACGGGATTTTTTCAAAATGTAGCACAATTTTGAGCACGAATCAAGCCGGGAGGGCGAGCGTCCCCGCGAGCCCATGCCGTCGGAACGCCAGGCTCCAGCCTGGCCAGGACCCTCCACGTCCGCAGGCGCGGAGGGATGTAAACTCCCTGCGATTCGGCTCGCGGGGCCGCTCGCCCTCCCGGGCGGCCCCGTTTCGTCTGCCAGGCGGGAGCCTGGCGTTCCGACTGGAGCGCCGTCCTTTCGATCGGTCTGCCTTGACTTTGAACCTCTCTATCGTTCAAAATCAGGCGCGAACATGGTTTCCGATTACGCCGCTGTCCTTATGCTGTTCGCCATCGGTGCTGTTATCGCCTTGGTCATGGTGGTCGGCTCCTGGTTGCTCGGCCCAAAACGCCCAACGCTGGCCAAACGTTCGATCTATGAATGTGGCGTTACACCTGTGGGCGGCGCCCGAGAGCGCTTCCCTATTCATTTCTATCTGGTGGCCATGCTTTTCATCATCTTCGATGTCGAATCGATCTTCCTTTTCCCATGGTTCGTGATGTTTAGAGGCGCAGAGACCGATCTACAGCGATTCAGCTTTATCGAAGTCTCCGTTTTCTTGCTGTTTGTGGTCGTCGGCTATGTTTACGTCCTCTACAAAGGCGCGCTGGATTGGGAACGGCCTACCACGCGCCAAAGAGCAAAGGGCGCGCCGGCCATCGACGACCGAAGACCTGCGGGAGAGGCGCTGCCCGTTCGATAAGATGCCAAAGCCCTTCGCTCCTGATGGCCAACGTTTAGAAATCGCCAAGATTCAGGCTGCCTATCCCGATGCCATCGATCGAATCTACGAGTTTCGAGGCGAAACCTGGATCTATGTCAAGAAGGAGCGCCTGCTCGATGTCGGCCGACTGCTTCGAGACGACCCAGAACTCCGATACGCATATTTCTCCGACGCTTTAGGCTTGGATTGGCTCCATCAATGGGAGGCTGGCGAGAAGGCCAAGCGATTCGAGGTGGTCTACACGCTCTACTCCCACCTTCACTTTTGCAACACCTTTCTTAAGGTCGAGGCTGACGAGAACGAGCCGATTCCCTCGCTGACAGCCGTCTGGGAAGGCGCTAACTGGCCAGAGCGCGAGACCTTTGACCTGTACGGCATCCAGTTCGAAGGCCACCCCGATCTCAAGCGCATCCTCTTGCCGGACGATTGGGTCGGCTTCCCGTTGCGAAAGGACTTCCCCTTGGGCGGAGAGGAGATACCTTTTGCCCAGGGGAGTTGGGGGCCGTCGATCGAGGCAATGACGCACCCCCACGCGGGCGATTCGTTCGAGGGCCGCACCGGTACCGAAGAAGTAAGCGGGAGGTAGCGAGCTAGCGGGGGAGCGGTTCGGCGCCCTCTTGTAGGATTTCGACGTATCGATCATAGAGATAGAAGGTGCTTCTGCCGCGCACCATAGCTAAGCTGAGGATGCTTGCTTCTTGCAACCGCTTAATCGCTTTGAGCGCCGTAACCTTTGTAACCCTCATTTCCTTTTGAGCAATGACTGGAGTTACCAGGGGCTGGCGCTGAAGCAGCTCGAACAGCCGGAGTGTTGCCGACGACTTTGAATGGTCTTGTCGAATTCTCTCTTGATCCGCTACAAAAAGCGAACGAATTCTCTTGATCGCGTCGACTGTATGTTCGGCAGTCTCCACGATCCCGCGAAGAAAAAACACCAGCCAACTCTCCCAGTCGCCGGTCTCACGAACAGACTGAAGGTGGCTGTAATAGATGTCGCGGTTCTTTTTGAAATAGAGGCTGAGATACAACACAGGGCTCGAGAACGCTCGTTCGCGCAACAGAATGAGCGAGATCAACATTCTGCCGAGCCTGCCGTTTCCATCCAAGTAAGGATGGATCGATTCGAACTGTAGATGAGCCAGCGCCGCTTTAATGAGAGGCGGAGTTCGGTCAGGGACGTCGTGAATAAACTTCTCAAGTTCGTTGATCATCGGACCAATTTCCGTATGGGGCGGCGGCGTATAGACAGCATCCGAAGGCATCGTGCCGCCGATCCAGTTTTGCGATGAGCGAACCTCGCCCGGCTGACGGTTGTTGCCCCTGCCGGATCTGAGCAGAATCGCGTGAAGGTCGTTAAGAAGACGCAACGTAATCGGGTCGCCTTCTTTAATTCTCCTGATTCCCTCGGTCTGGGCTTCGATATAGTTGGAGACTTCCTTAACATCGTCGTTCGGCGGTCTGCCCAAACTGGTTTCAAACATCAAGACATCAGAAAAGGTCGACTGAGTCCCCTCAATCTGCGAAGACAATAGAGCTTCTTTGAACACCATCTGTCTCAGATACATTTTGGGATTGGGTATTAGGTCGGAGATGATGTCAAGACGGCCGAGCGATCTATCGGCATCGCCCAACAACTCGAGCAGTTTCGCGTCGATTCTCAAAGGTGGATTTGGCGGCAAAGGCAAAGGCAGAAAAGCCCGGTATCGTGCTTCGCCTTGGCCAACATATCGATACTCGCCTTGAGTTCCGCGTTTCAAGATGGTATAGCCGACTATCCCTATCCCCTCGAATGGTACAGTTTTCGTTCCAAGATTATACCATTCGGCCGGAATGGTATCGTGGACTATACCATTCGTCGCCATTGGTATAGTCCACGGCTCAAAACTATACCGTTCAAATCCCAGCCTAACCCTCAGTGCGCCCCGCGCCGATAATCTGACCTGGCTATGATACGAGGCATTCATATCGCCGCCGAAGGGATGATCGCGCGGCAAAACGCACAGGACGTGATCGCTAACAACATCGCCAACGCCAACACCAGCGGCTTCAAAGCCGACCGACCCGTCTTCTCGGTCGCCCTCAATCGCTCGGTCAATCGGCGAGAGGGCGATCAAACCCAGACGATCGGTTCCTTGGCCTTTGGCTCTCGAGCCGGATCGGCGCACACTGCCAATGAACAAGGCGCTTTGATGACTACGGGCAATCCATTGGACTTCGCTATTTCGGGCCCGGGCTATTTTGTAGTCGAAACGCCCCAAGGCGAGCGCTACACTCGCAACGGCAGCTTCATGCTCGATGCGGAAGGCAGGCTGGTCGATAAGCACGGCCATCCGGTCAAGGGCGAACAAGGCGAGATTACAATCCCTGCCGGCAAGCCGATTACCGTTGCGGCAGACGGAACTATCAGCGTTGAAGGGCAAACCATCGACAAGATTCAAATAGTGGACGGGAATCTGCGGAAGAACGACCAGGGCCGATTCGTCGGTCAAGTTCAGCCGGTCGAATCGCCGATAATCGCACAGGGCGCCTTAGAGGCGTCCAACGTGTCAGTCGTCAAAGAAATGATCTCGATGATCGAGAACTTCCGAGCCTTCGAAGCCAGCCAGAAAGTCCTCAAGGCGCACGACGATGCCTTGGGTCTGGCGGTTAACGAACTGGCTAAGCTCTAAAAACAGAACGAACGGACGCACCAGGCGCGGCTATGGAGAGCCAGCATCTCTCTTTGGCTGCGCCTATTTTTTACATAACGACGGAGGCAAACCGAATGTTAAGAGCCTTGCACACCGCCGCGACGGGCATGAGCGCCCAGCAGATGAACATCGACACCATTGCCAACAATTTGGCGAACGTCAATACCAGCGGATTTAAGAAGCAGCGCGTCGACTTTGAGGACCTTCTGTATCAAACGGTGCGTCCAGCTGGCGCCAGCACTGCGGCAGGCGCGCAATCGCCGACCGGCATACAGATCGGATTGGGCGTCAAGCCGGCGGCCACCTATGGCGTTTTCTCTCCCGGGGCAATCCAAACCACAGGCAACCCTTTAGATATGGCTATCGAGGGGGAGGGATTCTTCAAGATTCTGTTGCCGGACGGTTCCTCAGGTTACACCCGCGACGGAAGTTTCAAGATCGACGGTCAAGGGCGTTTGGTTACAGCCTCCGGCTACGCGGTCGAACCGGAGATTCTCATCCCCGCAGATGCCATCGAGATCACTATAGGCCGAGACGGCAATGTGGCGGCTCGGCGCGGCGGCGAGAACGAGTTTCAAGAATTGGGCACATTGACTATCGCGAGGTTTGTGAATCCGGCGGGTCTGCAGCGCGTCGGGCAAAACCTCTATCGAGCGACGCCCGCTTCGGGCGAGCCGGTCGAAGGCGCCCCAGGAACCAATGGCATCGGACAGGTCAGCCAAGGCACGCTGGAGTTCTCCAACGTACAAGTGGTCGAGGAGATGGTCAACCTGATCATGGCGCAGCGAGCCTACGAGGTCAACTCTCGATCCATCCAGACGGCAGACGACATGCTGGCCGTTGCCAAGGACATCAAGCGATAAGGAGACAGCGCCATGAAGACCCTCTTAGCAATGCTTGCATTGGGCGCCATTGCCGGCGCCCAGCAGAAAGGCGTTGTAATCGACATACCAGCTACGATCGAAGTTAGCGGCGAGCGCATGAAGTTAGGCGAAGTTGCCGTCGTCTCGGGCGATTCTCTCCTGGTCGACAAAGTCTCGGCGATCGAGTTGGGCGCTTCTCCATTGCCCGGTCTCAAGAGGACTTTGCTCAAAAGCCATGTCGAAATGCGGCTAAGGCAGGCTAGCCTTACAGCAGCCCTCAACATGCCCGATAAGGTTATCGTTGCGCGACTCTCCAAAAAAATCGAGACCGACCGAGCCGAGCAAATCGCTCGGGATGCGCTGAAAGCCGCCCTTGGAGACGAGGCCGACGCTTACGCCCTTCGCCACAAACCAAGCCCAACCGAAGCGCCCGCAGGCGACCTCGAACTGAAAATCGAAGGCGAGCCGCGCATCGGGCTGACCTCGGCCACGGTTACAGTGGTGGCCATGGTTGACGGCAAAGCGCAACGGCGTCTGCAATATGAGTTCCAAGCGCCCAAGAAGCCCGCTATCCCAGGCGTCAAGTCGGGCGAAGAGGTATTGCTTCGATTGCAGGTCGAAGGCGTAACGCTCGAAGCGACCGCAATCGCTCGTTCGGCCGGACAGACGGGCCAGATCATCACGGTCTACGTCGCAAAAACTAAGAAGATGCTCAAAGCGCGCGTTGTCGAGCGCGGAATAGTGGAGGCGATCTTATGAAACGAGCCATCCTGTTGTTAGGCGCCGTGCTCATTGCTCTTTCGTCCATGGCGCACGAGCCCAACCAGCCCAGCGGGTCGCTCTATCCGCCAAACGGCGTCTCGCTCTATGCCGATGCAAAGGCGCGAAAAAAGGGAGACATCATAACGATCATCGTGTCTGAAAGCGCAGTGGCCACTTCTCAGGCCGACACAAAGACCGCGAAAGCCGAATCGGCCTCTGCCGATCCGGGCATCGGCCCCATCCTTAGGGCGTTGCTGCCCGAATTAGGCGCGTCCGGACGCACATCGCTCAACGCCTCCGGATCCACGACCCGATCAGGGAGCCTCATCGCCCGAATCACCGCGCTTGTCGTCGAGGAACTTCCCAACGGCCTGGTCAAAATCGAGGGGTTGCGCACCGTTCAGATCAACGGCGAAACCCAGAAGCTGACCATCGGCGGCATGGTGAGGCTGCGAGACGTTGCGCCCGACAACACGATTCAATCCACCCTCGTCGCCAACGCCGAGATCAAGTTCGAAGGCAAAGGCGTAATCGGCAGCCGACAACAAGAGGGTCTTATCACGCGCCTCTTCAAGATTCTGTTCTAAGGAGGAAGCCGATGAAACTGATCTTAACGGCTATTGCCGCGCTCCTCTATTGCGCATCGGGCGCGCAATTAGACGCAGCGGGCGCGGCAAGAATTAAAGACATCGCTCGTGTGCAGGGCGTGCGCTCCAATCAGCTGCTTGGCTACGGCTTGGTTATTGGACTGAACGGAACCGGCGACAGCAAGGCGGCGCCCTTTATGCCCGCGGCCGTCTCCAATATGCTCGAGCGGTTTCAGATGAGCGTGCCGGCGCGCGACATCAAAGTTAAGAACATCGCCGCGGTGATGGTAACCGCCGAGTTGCCGCCCTTTGCCAAACCAGGATCGCGCATCGATGTAACCGTCTCGGCTATCGGCGACGCGCGGAGTCTGCAGGGCGGAATGTTGCTGATGAGCGAACTGCAGGCCGCCGATGGGCAGGTCTATGCCGTTGCTCAGGGCGCCGTCTCGATCGGCGGCTTCTCAGTCTCGTCCGGCGGCGCGTCCGCCGCCAAGAATCATCCAACTGTGGGGCGAGTGCCAGGCGGCGCGTCGGTCGAAAGAGAAGCGCCCATGACCTTCGTGCGCCCCAACAATCAGATCGACATCGAGCTGCTCCAGCCCGATTTCACCACCGCCATCCGCATCGCAACGGCCATTCAAAAGCAGTTTCCTAAATTGGAAGTAACCGCGCCCAGCCCCGGCAGCGTGCGAATCCAACTTCCTGAGGACGAGCGACAAGACCCGGTGATGCTCGTCGCCTCGCTCGAGGCGCTGCGCGTAGAGCCGGACGTCTCGGCCAAAGTCGTGGTCAACGAGCGAACGGGCACGGTCGTCATCAACGGTAACGCCCGCATCGCGCCGGTCGCCATTGCGCACGGCGGAATCCAGGTCAAGATTAGCGTTACTCCGCTCGTCTCGCAACCCAACCCGCTGGGCGAAGGGCAGACGACCGTAGTCAACAAAACCAACGTCAAGGTGGAGGAAAAGACAGCTCAAGTCGCTCTGCTGAACGAGGGCGCATCGGTCGAATCGCTGGTCAAGGCGCTCAACGCGCTCGGCGTAACCCCTACGGACCTGATAGCGATCCTGCAGTCGTTAAAGGCAGCCGGCGCGCTGCACGGCGAGATCGAGATTCAATAGAGCCATGCGACCCATTAGCCCGAAGATAGAAGTTGTTGGCCAACCAGCCTCACAGGAGCAAGCCAAGCTGAAGCAGGCTTGCCAAGACTTCGAGTCGCTGTTGCTGGCGCAAGTGTGGCGCGCGATGCAGAGTACGCTGCAGCAGAAGCCGGAACGAGGAAATATGGTCGAGATGTTCGATCTGCAGTTTGCCGAGGGATTGGCCAAAGCGGGCGGCATAGGTTTAGCGGACTCGCTCCAACGGCAACTGGCGTACCTTCAAGCCAAGGAGACAAAGGACGAATGAACGAGCGGGCATTGAATCAGTGGTTCGACGAGGCCAAGCGGCTTATCCCGATATTGGACGGGTGGGCCGAGGTGTTGTGCCATCGAGACGTTGGCAGCGTGGATCGGATGAACGGGGCCGTGCAGGCCCGTGTGGACAGGCTTCAGAAGTTGGCCGCCGAAGCCGGCCTGCTTCAGGTTATCCAAGGCGGGCATCCGCTGTCGAGCGAAGCAAAAGAACTGGCGCTGCAGGCGCGGGGCAAGTTAGAAAACTGCTTCGCTCTGATCTTTAACGAGTTTGAGTATCAGCAAGCGCTGATGTCGATCGCCGCGGCCATTCAAGAAGAGGCTACCGGCGAGCCGACCTCGCTCGGCAGCCTGCTCAATCAGGAGGCCTGAGTTTGTCCAGCTTTTTTGGCATCGAGCTGGGTAGCCGCGCCCTACGGGCGTTTCAGTTGGGGCTCAACGTTACCGGCCACAACATCGCCAACGTGGGCACCCCTGGCTATACGCGCCAGCGTTTGGAGCTTCAAGCCTCGCCAGAGTTTAGAGCCGGCAATCGCCTGTTGCAGGGCACGGGCGTGTTGGCCGTCAGCATCCAGCGGGCGCGGGATCTATTCTTGGAGCAAAGGGCCAACGAGAACGGCGCCGGACTGTCTCGATTCACAGCCCTCCGCGACGGCGTGCGGGGCATCGAGGGCGTTTTGCAGGAGCCTTCGGATCAAGGCCTCAACTCGCTGATGAACGCTTTCTTCAACTCGCTAGACGAACTCGCTACTCGGCCCGACAGCATCGCCGTAAGGCAAAACGTCGCTCAGAAGGCTCAAGCGGTCGCCGCCGGATTCCAGCGGATCTTTGCGGGAATGAAGCGGCAAGAGCAGGAAGCGCTCGACTTGGCTTCCTCCTATGTAACCGAGGCCAATCGCATAGCGTCGGAAGTTGCCCGGTTGAATCAGGACATCCGCGCCGCTCAAGCGACCAACAACAGCCCGAACGACCTGTTGGACCAACGGGATGCGTTGGTGAACAAGCTGACTGGTTTGACGGGCGCTCGCGCGTTTTACGCTGCGGACGGCACAGTAACTCTCTTTGTCGGCGAGCATACGCTGGTACAAGATTATCAAGCGAACGCGCTGCCGACCAACCTTGATGTCGATCAGCCTGGATTGACCGGCGCCTCGGGCAATGTCAAACTTGCAGTCGGGCAGATCGCCGGACAGTTAGAGACCGCCAAACTTGCGCGAAGCTATCAGAAGGAGCTGGACGCCGTTGCCCAAACGATGATAGAGCGCTTCAATGAGCTTCATCAAGCCGGATTCGACCTAAACGGCGGCACGGGCAGGGTCTTCTTTACCGGCGCCGGAGCCTCCGATATCGCCCTCAATACAGAGCTGATCGATCCTCGAAACCTGGCCGCGGCCTCTGTATCGGGCGCACCGGGCAATGGCGATTTGGCGCGTCAACTGGCCGAACTTCGTTCCGATCCGCAAGGCAGTTTGGGCGGCCTAAGTCTCTCGGCAGGCTATCGAAGCCTTGTCTCGCTTATCGCCAATGACGCCCAGACCTACAAAAACAGCGCGGAAGCGCAAAAATTAGTAACGGAGCACTTTGAAAATCTTCGAGAATCAGTCTCAGGCGTCTCCTTGGACGAGGAGGCATCGGCCATGGTGCGCTACCAGCGAAGCTACCAAGCGGCTGCCAAACTTATTTCGACGTTTGACTCGATGATCGAAGACCTGCTTCGCATAGTCTAAAAATGCGAATAACCAATCAGCTTCAATACGCATCGACGGAGCGAGCGCTGAAGAGCGCCTTGGAGCGCCTTGCCTCGGCACAGGGCAAGGTCGTAACCGGCCGCCGCTTTGAAGCCCCTTCGGACGATCCCACATCCGCCGGTCATGCGCTCAGCCTGCGAGAGCAGATCTCGCGGCATGATCAGTGGGCCAGGAATCTTCGCGAAGCCAAGCTCTTTCTCTCTAGCAGCGAAGTTGCCCTCGGTGAGATCAACGAAATTGTTCGAAAGGTGCGAGAAGACGCTGTTCGAGGCGCCAACGACACCTTGGGTTCCGCAGAGAGGGATGCGATCGGACAGCAGGTCGGCCAGGCGATGGCCAGCATTGTTCAATTGGCCAACCAGCGCGTGGACGACGAGCGATACCTCTTTTCTGGCCACATGACCTCGACCAAACCGTTCGAAGTCAACGGCGACCAACTGGTCTATAATGGCGACGACAACTCGCTAACCGCCAAAGTGGGCGACGACCGACACCTTCCCATGAGCCTGCCGGGCAGTTTCCTTACAGGCCTCTATGCGGCGCTCGTGCAAGTCAAGCAGGATCTAGAAACCTCGAATCTAACGAGGCTGGGGCAAGAGGACATCCAGGCCCTGCAAAACCAGATGGAAGCGATCTCGCGCCTCCGGGGAGACCTGGGCGCAAGGCTTCAAGAAACCGACCGATTTAGACTGCAGTACGAAGCGCAAACGGAACATCTATCTGAACTTTTGGCTTCAAAAGAAGAGATCGATTTGCCGACCGCTATCTACGAGATGAAACGCGCAGAAACCAGCTATCAGGCCGCGCTCCAAGTGGCAGCCAATGCCCACAGCATGAGCCTGTTCGACTTCCTGCGCGGAGGATAAGGGCGAAAATGGAACTTTCAACGACCCGATTTGGTACTATAGAGATAGACGAAAACGAGATTTACACGTTTCGCGATGGGCTGTACGGCCTGCGATTCCTAAAGAAGTTCGTAATCGTGCAGACCGCTGAGAACAGCCCGTTTAGATGGCTCCAGTCGGTAGAAGAACCTGGTTTCGCTCTTCTCCTGACGGACCCTTGGGAGTATGTGAGCGATTATGAGGCGATCCTGTCGGACATCGATGTCAAAGCATTAGGTCTGACCGAGGAGACGCCGAGATGGGTATACGTTACGGTTACAATACCGCCAGGACAGCCGCAAGCCATGACCGCCAATCTGCTTGCGCCGCTGATCTTCAACTGCGATACGAGACAGGCGAGGCAGATCGCGATGGAGGATTCCAACTATCACACCAAGCATGCGCTATTGACGGAGATGTGGCGGTCGGCAGATCAGACGAAGCTGGCCGGTTAGTGCATCGATGAGCCAAGGAGGGCAAATCAATGTTAGTTTTGACAAGAAAGGTCAACCAGAGCATAATGGTGGGGGACGAGGTCGAAATCGTCGTGCTGGAAGTGCGCGGCGAACAGGTGCGCTTGGGGATCAAGGCGCCGCGAGACGTGCCCGTGCACCGACGAGAGATTTACGAAGCCATTAGCCAGGAGAATGTAGAAGCCTCTCAGACTCAGCCCGAAGACGTGCCCACCGACGGCTCGACCGGAATGCGCACGGCCTAACCGCAGGAACTTCACGGATCCCGCTTTCGTGTATACTGGATAGAGGATGAAACCGGTCGGACTTCGAGGATGGCTGATCGTACTCTGCCTGGGCCTGTCGGTCGCGGCAGCGCCCCTCTTTGCGCAGTTGGCCTCAATGTGCGCATGTTCTGCCGACGCTGACCACTCATGCTGCAAGCCGATCGAGCCGGTCCGGTCGTGCTGCGAGACCCAGCCAGTCGATCACGAATGCGACTGCGCTCTGACCGAACTGCCTAAGCAAGAGAAGGCGGTTCCGGCTCATAAAGCCTCTGAACCCGCCGTTCAGGCTGAACCAGCGCGGTTCGACGCTCCAATCGTCAGCGCTCAGCCCTTAGTTTCACAAGACGTCGAGGCTAGAGACTGTTCGCCTCCGCGCACCGGCCCTTGCCGCGCGCCTCCTCATTCCTGCCTGTAAGCCTTATCGTTTCGGCACATCTACAGGAGGATTGAAATGCTTTACAAAGTCACCGCGCTCTTCAGCGCATCATTGCTCATCGGACTGGCCGGCGCCCAGTCGCTGGAATGTCCGATCATGTCTCACCCCGCCGATGAGGAATCGGTGCCCTTTTACTTTGCCGGAAGCGAATTTCGGTTGTGCTGCTCTAGCTGCGAGCCGAAGTTCAAAGCCGACCCGCAAGCCGCTCTGAATGGGGCTGCTAAAGAGGGTCGCACCGTCGGCCTGTTTCTGTTCGACCCCGTCTCAAAGAACCGGATTGATAAGGCAAAGGCTGTCGGCCACATCGATCATGCAGGCCTGCGGTACTGCTTCGAAAGCCAGGCGAACATGAGCCTCTTCAAGGCATCGCCCGACAGATATGCAACTCGACCGAGCAAAGAATCGCTCGTCTGCCCGGTCGGCAAGAAAGCCGTGCGAGACCATGCTGAGGCGTCCGGCTATGCAGACCATGAGGGCGTTCGCTACTACTTCTGCTGCGCAGGATGCGAGGAGCCGTTCATAGAATCACCGGTCAAGTTCATCGGCAATGCTCGTGTTCAGACAACAGCCGTCCTCAGCCATGCGCCGCCGAAGCCCGAGTTCGAGCCGACCACAAAAGTCGCTTCAGGCAAGTACATCGCTACTCTCCAGACGCCAGACGAGGGCTTCTTCGCTGGGGAGGAGATCGCGATGGAAATCCGCTTGGTCGATACCACTCAAGAAGACCTCTACGAAGGCGGCCACAAGGGCGTCCCCAACGCCAAGGCCCGAGCGGTCATATCAATGCCCGAAATGCCGGGAATGCCAGAAGCGACGCCAACCGTCCGCCGCACCGGTGTGCCTGGCGACTATGCGTTTGAGGCCTTCTTTCCGCACGGCGGCGTCTATCAGATCAAGATCGAGATTGAGCCGTCGGGCGAATCGCCTTTCACCGTCAACTTCATGGTTATGGTCAACGACGAGACGGGGCGCTCTGCCCGAAGGCCTTATGGGCTCGAAGTCGCCTCGACCGGCAGACCCAGAGCCGGACAACCGTTCAACCTCGTCCTCATCGTCAGAGAGACCAAGAGCGGCCAGCCCGAAACCCACTTCCAGGTCGTGCACGAAGAAAAGTTCCATTTGCTGATCGCCAGCGAGGACTTTCAATGGTTTTTGCACGAACACCCGACCATGAACGACAAGGGCGAATGGTCGATACCGATCGAGTTTCCGGCTGGCGGCAAGTACTGGATTTATGGCGATGTCGCCCCTGTCGGCAAAGGCTCACAAATCCTCATCGCCTCGATAGAGACCGATGGCCCTAAGCCGACATGGCCTGTGAGTTGGGAACCGAACCTTGGTCCATCCATAGCGCACGGCATATCTGGTCGATTTAACTTGCCCGAAGCCGGTTCGCCCGTCGGCAAAATGGCGACCTTCACGATCAAACTGACCGAGGCTGACACGGGACGACCCATCAGCGACCTGCAGAAGTGGCTGGGCGCTTGGGGGCACCTCATGATCTTCAGCCAGGACGGCCAAACAGTGGTACACAGCCATCCCGAAGAGAGCGAGGCGATGGACAGACTGGTCAAGCAAGGCGAGATACGATTCAACGGCCGCATACCCAAGCCGGGCCTCTATCGCGCCTTCGCACAGTTCAAAAGGAACGGGCAGATCGTAACGCTCCCCTTCACACTGAGTTTGTAGGAGGCAACCATGAAAAATCTGATTCTAATAGCCTTGTCGATGGCGCTGCTGGCAGCGGTCGCTCACGAGGTCGATTGCCCAGTCTGCAAACTGACCGTCAAGCAGAACACCGACAAGTTGGATTATGAGGTCGTTCTGCGCTTTGGCAACAAGAAGATCGAGTATCGCTGCGTCAACTGCGCCTTGGTCGACTCTGGCCGCTACAACGGCGACATCCTTATCTATGCCCCCAGCGAAAAGAAGGGCGAGCCGGTGCCTGTGCGCCGAAAGGACGGCCAATGGAGCGCGCCCGAAGGCGCAGTCTTCTTGAACGCGTTTAAAAAGCACGCCGATTGCGCCGACCTGAGCCGCGGATTCTGGAAGAAAGAAGCCCTTGACGCTTACGTAGCAGAGCTGAAGCCCGAAAATGCGAAAGCGCTGACCATCGATCAACTCTTGGCCGAGATCAAGCGACAAAAGGAGGGCGCATGACCCTGCTTCTAGCGCTTGCAATCTTTCTGCAGCCCGATCTGCCTGCCTGGATGAACTCAAAGCAGGCCGATCACTGGGCACGGCTGCAGGCCCGCCACAACGACGCTGTCTACAACGTGCCGGCCTTAGCGCGAGACCTGAACGCCGTCGCCGTCGGCCATGCGATAGCGTACGAAGACCTTGTAAGAGGCGAAGCCGAGACGTTAGAAACCAAGACCTACGATCGAATATGGGCCGTGCTGAAAAGGCCTCCCAGGTTGATGCCGGACGAGGCGACGATATCGCCCACATTCGTTAGGCATTACGGAACGCTGCAAAAGGTCTTCGACTGGGCGCACACGCTCCACGCCCAGACCGTCGACGTTTTGGCCGACCGCAGAATGAGCGACTCCCAAAAAGACAAAGAGATCGAACGCCTTTGGGTCCGCTACAACAGAGCGCCCTTCGCCATCACGGGCCTGCCGCTCAACATGGAGCATCTGGACGGACGTCCGCACAGCGGCGCCTTCAGAAAGCGATTCCCAAGGGTCAACGGTCTCTTCTGGGGCTATCATTGGCTTCAAGGCGCGATGTACGATATGCTCTATCGAACGCCCTGGCAGACTCACCAGCCTCAGTACAAGGTGATCGGCGAGCGATACCATGCAATCGAGCTTCTCAAGACAGACCGAGAGTTCATGCCGATGTTTGCCGAAGTCAGCCCGCGATTTGCCAAGCGCTTTCCGCACATTGCCAATGCATTTGACAACCTGCACATGCTGCACGATAGGGTAAACGATGCCCTTGCGGCGAACAAGGGTCGAGAATGGACGGAAAACGAGATCGACCTAGCCATTTGGGAAGTTCTGTCTTCAACCCACCATAAGTGCAAACCGGGCGAAGGCGAAACGATCGGCCTGCACGATCACCGCCACCCCATGGGAATGCCCGGCATGGGCATGATGAAAGGCAGCGACGAAGAGACGATGTATATGCCCGGCATGGGCTGGATGCGCATGTGGGAGTGCGCGCACTGCTCCGTCCCATTGCCGTCCGGCGACAATTGGGGCGCATCGGTTACCGCCAACGGCTGGACCATGCTCGTGCGATGCATCATGTGCGCTCGCGACATGGCAGCCGAGACCATCGGCAAAGCGATCATCAGGGCCGCGACCGAAGACCCAGACAAGACGCTGGTGCTCATTTCGGACGAGATGGGCAACTTAACATCGAACATTTCCACCGTAGTCTTTCTTGAGCAACAGGGCGAGCATCCAACGTGCCACCGTTGGTCCAGGGCGTTCACCAGCGCCAGCGCCTTCGATCGCTATGTTCGCGAGAACGCCGAATACGCGGGCGAAAAACCGATCTCTCTGGAGGACTGGTCAGGTATGAGCGGCGGAAAGCCGGAAACCTTTAGGCGGATTGAGCGGCCAAATCCCTATAGATCATGAAAAACCTAACATCCGTAATGGGTTTATTCATGGTTGCGACCGCATTCGCAACCGACCACGCCAACTTGGAGTCGAATAGGCCGCTGAGGTTTGACGATGCTATGAGCGCAAAGTTTGGCGAGCGTTCGGTTAGCCTGGGCGTCATGGCTGGAGACGACCAATCGGAGTTCTCGGTCGAGCTCAAGTCCGGCTTTGCGCCTAACCGCCATGCGGCGATCAGGCTCGTTAGCGCAGATTCGGGTTCAGGCATCGAACTGAGCTACTTCGCAGGGATCCGCAGGGAAATCAGAGGCGACCCGGCCCTTGCCTACAAGATCGAGGTCTTTGCGCCATCCGACAACGACAAAGCGCATGCCAAGCTAAGGCTTATCGCATCCAAAACCGCGCAACGGTACGACCGAATCCACTTTAACATCGACCTTGAAACAGGCCCAAAAGAGGGTGCGGCATTCATCCTCGCCTACTCGAAGCCCCTGGGCGTACCGAGACGATTTGACTCAACGTTCGTCGCCGAAGTCGGCGCGCGCTCGATCGGCGATGAAGCCTGGTTCGGATTAGGAATACGGCACCAAGCAGATCCCAAGTCGGTGATCGACGCGGGCATCGAGTTCCGCCGGTTGTCGAACAAGAACGAGATTCGCGCCCGTCTGGGCTGGTCCAGCGCAATCTAACGCTGTTTCAGCAGATCGCGAATCTCGGCCAGGAGCTTCTCCTGTGCAGGCGGCTCGGATGGAGCGGGCGGCGCTTCGGCTTCGGCTCGCTTCATCCGATTCATCCCGCGAACGACCATAAACATCGCAAACGCCACGATCACAAAATAGACAATGGTGTTGATCAAAGAGCCATAGCCTATTACGGGAGCGCCAGCCTTCTTTGCTTCGTCCAACGAAGCGTAGCTCTGGCCGGTCAGGCTTACGAACAGGCTGCTAAAGTCCACCTTGCCTAACAGATAACCAATGGGGGGCATGATCACATCGTCGACCAGCGACGACACGATCCGACCAAAAGCCGCTCCGATAACAAGGCCCACTGCCAAATCGACCACATTGCCCTTTAGCGCAAACTCCTTGAATTCCTTGAGCATCCTGCAATCCTCCGTTCAACGGCGAAAGTACTTTAGGCATTCTTGACAGGTAGACTCATTCCTTCCATGGCACAGCCTCTCGGCGTCAACGAACTCTGCTACAAATACGATCTCAAGCGCTTCGGCATCGACTGTACGGACGAGGTCGAGCCCCTCTCCGGCATTCTTGGCCAGGAGCGAGCCATGCAGGCATTGATCGTCGGCATAGGTATTCGGGACAAGGGCTTCAACATCTACGCTGCCGGCCCTCCCGGTATCGGCAAGATGTCGATGATCGAGAGCTTCCTCCATGCCGAAGCCCAAAAGATGCCTCCGCCCAAAGATTGGGTTTATGTGAACAACTTCGAAGACCCCTACCGCCCGATCGCTATTGGGTTGCCCGCTGGCAGAGGCCGCGAACTCAAAGAAGACGTTTCCAAACTCGTCCAAGCCGCCAAGAGGGGTCTCAAGCGCGCTTTCGAGAGCGACGACTATTCGGCCAGCCGCGAACGCATTACCAAGGAGCTCGAAAGGGCGCGCAACGAGGTGTTCGAACGTATCGCCGCCCAATGCAAGGAAGAGGGCTTTGCCTTCCAGCCGACGCCCTATGGCCTGGCTCTGGTGCCGCTTGCAGGCGACCGACCGATGGCCGAAGAGGAGTTCAACGCGCTCCCCTTGGAAGAGCGCAAGGCTCTTGGCGCAAAGCGCGAGTCGCTCGACCCCTTGCTGAAATTGGGCATGAAGGAGACTCGCGACTTAGAACTCAAAGCGCAGGAACGGCTTCAGGAGATCGATGAGAACATCGCGCGCTTCATCTTGGGAGGCCTGATCGAAGACCTTTCCGAAAAGTACGAGGACGTGTCCGATGCGGTAGCTTACCTCTCCTCGCTTCTAGATCACGCCCTCAAGAACATCGGCGACTTTCGACCCTCCCCCCAGCCCGAGGAACCGATGACGGCGCTGACCCAAGGCCCCGACCTTTCCGCCAGAAAGTACGAAGTGAACCTTCTGGTAGACAACGCCCGCTCGCACGGCGCGCCGGTCGTGATCGACTTTAACCCCACCTACACGGAGCTCTTTGGGAAGGCGGAAAAAGAGGCCCAATTCGGCTCGCTTTACACCGATTTTACGCTGATCCAAGCAGGCGCTATCCATCGTGCGAACGGCGGGTTCCTGGTGCTGCCGGCCGAGGACGTCATCAGGGACCCTTATGTTTGGGACGGCCTAAAGCGATGCCTGCAAACAGAGAGCGCCTATATCGAGGATCCGGGCGAGCGCTCAGGCTATATGACCTCGAAAGGGCTTCGTCCGAACCCCATCCCGCTCGACGTGAAAGTGATCCTGGTCGGCCGCACCTACCTTTGCCACCTGCTTTACGCATACGACGAAGAGTACGCCGAGCTCTTCAAGATCAAAGCCGAGTTCGATACCGAGATGGATCGCACCGACGCGAACATTATGGGAATGCTATCTTTCATGTGCCGCTTCAGCACGAACGGCGCCCTGCGCCACCTTTCGGCCTGCGGCGCAGAGGAAACCCTGCGCTATGCGACTCGAACCGCGGGCGACCAATCCAAAATCTCGACCCATTTCGGCCTTTTGACAGACTTGGTGCGGGAAGCCGATCACTATGCCGCGCAAGATGGTTCTGAGCGCATCATGCGCGAGCACGTCAAGCGGGCCGAGGATGCCCACATCGCTCGTTCCGATCTGATCGAGCAAAAACTCCGCGAAGCGACACAAAAGGGCCTCATCAAAATCGATACTCACGGAGAACGGGTCGGTCAAGTGAACGGTCTGACGGTCATCGGGCTGGGCGACTATTCGTTCGGACGACCAACCCGCATTACAGCGACCGTCGCCCCCGGACAAGAGGGCATCGTCGATATCGAGCGCGAAGTCGAATTGGGCGGCCCCATCCACAGCAAGGGAGTCATGATCCTGCACGGATGCTTAATGCGCCTATACGGCCGCCACAAACCGCTCAGCCTAAGCGCAAGACTTGCCTTCGAACAGAGCTACGAAGGCGTCGAGGGCGACAGCGCCTCGTGCGCGGAACTGATCGCGCTCATCTCGGCGCTTTCAGAGGTTCCGATCAAACAGAGCATCGCCATTACCGGCTCCATCAATCAACAAGGCGAGATCCAAGCCATTGGCGGCGTCAACGAGAAGATCGAAGGCTTTCTCGCCTCGTGCAAGCTTCAGGGCATCACCGGAGAGCAAGGCGTCGTGATCCCGGAAAGCAACGCCAAGAACCTGATGCTGAGCGACGAGGCGTTGGAGTCCGCCGCCAAGGGCGATTTTCGAGTTTGGACGGCCGCGACTCTCGACGACGGCATCCAACTGCTAACCGGACGCAAGGCGGACGAAGTGCACAACCTGGCTCGAAAGCGATTGACCGACTTTGCCGAAGTCTTGAAGGACTTGGAGAAGCGACCGTGAACCCATTTCCCTATGGATCGATATCGATTGGCCGTTGCCGGCCTTACGCACGGGCATGTTTGGGGATTGCTGGATCAGTTTGAAAAGCATGGCGGGTACCAATTCGTTGCTGTCGCCGATGAAACACCTCTGCTTGAGAAGGCAGGGCCGCGTTTTGAGCGACCGTACCGCAATTGGCGCGAGATGCTCGATACCGAACAAATCGATGCAGTGGTCGTAACGTCGGACAACCGTACGGGCGCCGAGATTGCACGAGAGACGATAAAGCGCGACATCCACACCTTGGTCGAAAAACCGATGGCTGCCGATGCCGAAGGCGCTGAGACGCTCTACAACGCGTGGAAAGAGAGCGGAGCGACCCTCATGATCAACTGGCCCACTAACTGGCAACCGGCCCTTCGCTTGCTGCTGAACCGAGCCAAACGAGGCGACTTCGGGCAGATTTTTGGATTTCGATTCCGAACAGGGCACGGCGGACCCAAAGAGATCGGTTGCGACGAGTTCTTTGTAGGATGGCTGTACGATGAGCGCCTCAACGGCGGCGGCGCCAGCGCCGATTTTGGCGGATACGGCGCCAAGATGTCGGCCTATCTGCTGGGCATGCCGGACCGGGTCGTCGCGTTCAGGGGGAACTTTACCAAAGAGTATGATGTCTGCGACGACAACGCCGCCTTCTTGCTGGGCTATCCAAAGGCGACCGCCGTGTTGGAAGCCACCTGGAGCCAGCAAGGATCGGACGGCGCGGGCAACCCAATCGTCTATGGCACAGAAGCGACCGCGACCGTTATCGACGGCAAGCTCCGCATCGATCGCAAGTGGTCCGGCGCGACCTTCGAAGATCCCGATCCGTTGCCCGAAGGCGAACGCAACCCGGCAGAGTACTTCTATGGCCTGCTTCAGCGCGGTCGAGCGGCCGAGGGCATGGTCAGCCCCGAGATCGGCCTGATGGCTCAGCGGATAGTGTCAATGGGGCTCGCCAGCAATTCTCGTTGACATCCGTACCCCCGGGGTGGTATATTATCCTTTGCGTTCCCGGGTAGCTCAGTCGGTAGAGCGAGTGGCTGTTAACCACCAGGTCGCAGGTTCGAGTCCTGCCCCGGGAGCCACGACCCTCCTGTTATCAACCCCCCCGTCTCGCGCCGTAGGCGCAGAATACGTGCAAATCGTCAATTTAACCGACCATTGTCGATGGTGTACCCTAATAGACCCATGGACGAGCGATTCGACATCATCTACAACCCGGGTTTGGAGCGAATAGCGCTCGAAGCCGCGGGGCTTGTCGGATATAAACTAGAAGGCGCCGCAGAAGCAATCTCCCGCCCAGACGACGAACTCCCGCCCATACGCCTCTCTGGAAAGCGCCGCCTCATCGTAGACCGAGATGTTGCCGTCTCGCTGGACGAAGAAGAACTGAGGTTTGTCATTGCTAACTATCTGGCCCACATGGCTGCCGTGTCAAAACTTCGAATCGTTCTCGCCGTGCTCTTTGCCGCGGGCGCGATCGCTCACTTTATGGCCGCGCGCTTTCCCAATCCCATTCGCCTTCTCGCGCTGGGCGCTATCTGGATGGGCGGCGCCTATGCCTACTATCTTGCCTACGACCGTCTGCACCTTGCGGCGGACATCGACACCTTTCAGTACATTCCAACCTACGATCATGCGCTCGATGTGATCGAAAAACTCCGAGACGCAGGATGCCAGGATCTCTATTGGACTTACGACCGCTGGGAAAATTCTTGGGAGCGCGCCGCCCGAATCTTGGGCATGACTCGGGACGCTGACTAACCGATCGTTTCGATGATGATTTTGTCGTTCGTGAAAATGCAGATTTCGGCGGATACCTCAAGCGCAGCCCTAGCTATCTGCTCCGCGCCTAACTCCGTTCCGCGAATGAGCGCCAGCGCAGCCGCGTGGGCGTAGCCTCCGCCAGACCCAATACCGATCACGCCTTCGTCCGGCTCCAACACGTTTCCATCCCCGCCGATCGCCAATACGCATTCCTTGTCCGCCGCCAAGATCATCGCGTCTAGATGGCGCAATACTTTGTCCGACCGCCACTCCTTGGCAAACTCCACAGCGGCCCGCCTCAGGTTGCCGTTCGATGCTTGAAGCTTAGACTCGATCCGATCGGCCAACGTTTGAGCGTCCGCTGCCGAGCCTGCAATGCCGATCAGCGCCGAGCCATTGTTGATCGATCTGACCTTTCGAGCGGTATGCTTGATGGTGCGATCTTGAAGCGTAACCTGACCATCGGCGGCCATCGCCGTAACCCCATTGCGCCGTACGGCCAGTACCGTGGTGCTGCGTATAACCATGCGCCAAGGATACCTTAGCGCATGGGCCAACGGCCCAACTCCCAGCCGTTAAAGATCGCGCCTGCCGGCCCTTCTTTTGTTGCAGGCGCGATCAGAGCTGAAAACTTGTACTCATTGCGATCGCCTATTCGAGTCCAGCCCAGTTTCAGCGCCCAATCGTCTGGGGATCGCGTCCATGGCTTTGACCCCATGCTTTGGCTATAAAGATAATAGCCGCCTCTGGCACAAAAGTCAACAATGCCGGACTCGACCTGTGCGACTATCGCAGGGGGGAATCGGCTGAGCGGGATTTCGATCGTCGGGACGCCCGCTTCCAGCGTCGCGCGAAAACAGCGCTCGAGTCCGGCTTGGCCAACGGCTTGTATCAAAGGAAACACGATCTTCGCGCCGCTCCACTGCCAAGACGGATAAGAATAGTAATAGCCGCTGAGCGCCCACAGCGAATCGTCGCCGTCTCCTTGCAAGAATCTCCTAAATGGATGCCAAATTGGCGGATCGAAATCGCTTCCGCCGGCGTCTTCGGCGGCGAGCCGTGCAAATCGGTCGAGAGGAAACGCCATTTCTCGATCTAGAAAAGCGAACAGGTTGCGAACCGCTAAGACGCCGTCCAAAGTCGCCGCCGACCAATAGGGCGGCTCGGTCAGCATGTTGGCAAGACTTCTTGGCTTGGCGTAGTTGTCCGACCAGATGGTTTCCCGCTGAGGAAACAGTTCCATAACGATCTCTGTTCCCGTGTCTCGCGCCAATTGGAGAAGAAAGAAGGATGCGTTCGTAGGCATTCTGCCGGAAGGCCTCCTGTTTTCCGCATAGGCTTTCAGCGTCTCATTGGTCGCTTTTCGCTGTCGGGCGATCGCGCTTTCATATTCGTCGCCAAAGGCTTCTTTCAAAAGCCATTCGGGCTCGAATCGAATCAGGTTGACAGAGTGCGTCTCTGAGTAGCCGCCTCCAGACCAGTGCACGATGCCTGTCAGCGTAAAATCGATCGGGCTCCACGCATAGGTGAGTCGGACGCGCATGTCCTGAGGAACGGGGCCTTTGCCAGGTCGAGGCAGGTCGTCGCTATAGCCAACGACCGTGTAGTTCGGCCACTCCGTCCAAAGTCGATCGATCAGCGCTCGCTCCGAGCCCGTTTCTTGAGAGACGTTCGCCTCGATCCAAGGCGCGCGCATCAACTTCGAGATTTCGGGCGGTCGCCTAGTCAGGCACAGATGAGCCAGGCGGTGCGTCGGCAAAGCGAGCGACTTCAAATCTATGTAAAAACTTGCGGCGGCCTCTTCCGATAGGAGGCTTGGTATGTCGATTGATTCTACAGAATCCGATAGCTCCTTCGGACTTAACTTGAGCGCATGGCGGCTTGCGTCTGCTTTCTTGGCCAACTCCTTTTCGATCGCTGCAAGGCATCTCTTCAATGTCGCTTTGTGCGCCGCTTCTTTGTCCCGATGGGGCTGCCAGAGGTACTCCCCCTCTCGGCCCTCGATCGGCGCGACCTCCAGATCAAAAGCGTCGCTGAGAATCTGCCGGATCTGCTCCGGTTTGCGATCCCTTATCGACACCGCGGCCGCTCGATTTTGGAGCTCTGGGGATGCGGAGAGTTTGAAGTCTTCCTCGCTGACCAACGAGGCTAATTGTTGGAAGGTGTAAACTCCCGGTGCGATGGTCTTGGTCTGAAACAGCAACGCAGCCAGAACCGTCTCCAGCCCGATCATTTCTTTCCCCTTCCTCCTTCATCCTCTCGCCCTCTTGGGTGCGCCGATTCCATTGCGTTTCTCAGGCGATCCAAGTTCAAATGAGTGTACACCTGCGTGGTCCGTAGACTGGCATGGCCCAAGAGCTCTTGCACGACGCGCAGGTCGGACCCTCCCTCCATCAGATGCGTCGCGAACGAATGCCGCAGCGCATGGGGATGGGCGCGCTTGCCGATCTTTGTGCCCGCACGGACTACTATTCTATGAAAAGTCCGTACGCTCAGCCGCCGCCCTTCTTCGTTGACGAACACCGGTTCGCGCCGCTTCTTTCTTCGTGCGCCCAAGTGCTCGAACAGAGCCTCACGAGCCGGCGTCCCAAAAACCACCATGCGGGGCTTGTTCCCCTTGCCTCGGACGCTCGCCGTGCATCGCTCAAAATCAACGTCCTCAATGTTCAAGCTGGCCAGTTCGCTCACTCGCATCCCAGCGCCATACAGAAGTTCCAACACGGCTCGATCGCGAGGATTGGTCTGCTCGTCGCCCTCGACCAACGCCTCGGCCTCGCTCTGGCTGAGGACCTTCGGCAACCGCTTGCGCACTGTTGGCGCGGCAATGTCTGCCATCGGGTCGACATCGATCCAACCCATGGCTTGGGCAAAGGCGAAGAAAGCTCGCAACGCATAGACCTTCCGCTGTCGGCTGGATGGTTGATAATCTTTGAACAGAACCAGAAACTGCCGAAGAACCTCTTCGGTCGTCTCGCCAAAGCCGCTAAGGCCACGATCTTCTAAGTAGGCGGCGAGTTGCGCCAAGTCGGTCGCATAGGCCTTCACTGTGTGCGCCGACTTGTTCGCGCCCAAATGCACTAGATAGGTCTCAATCGCCTCGTCAAACGCCATCTTTTGTTAAAGTATGGCGCATCGAAGTAGGATATTGGCCTGGCCCGCCGTATGTTTGAGTCATGGCCCGACAAGACAAACGACAGACAGCGGAGCGCTTCGAGAAGGAAATTCGCGTTCCCGTCCGATTCGAATACCTGCTCTATCTCCCCCGCGAGTACCAGAGGTCGCAAAACAGATGGCCGCTCGTTATGTTCCTCCACGGCGCTGGCGAAACAGGCTCCGACCTTAACATGGTCAAGTATCACGGCCCGCCCAAGATGGTCGAGCAGGGCAGAGATTTCCCTTTTGTTCTTGTCTCGCCGCAAAGCCCCGTGCGCGGATGGGACGTTCGAGCTCTGGGCGCGCTGATGGACGAATGTGCCGCAAAATATAAGATCGACCCTGCAAAATTATATATAACCGGCCTTAGCATGGGAGGAAACGGCGTGTGGAACTTCCTCGCGATACATCCTGGCAAAGCGGCCGCGGCAATACCAATCTGCGGTTGGGGCGACCCAAACGCTGCTCCCAAGATGAAAGACACTCCCATTTGGGCTTTTCACGGCGCAAAGGACGATGTCGTTCCAACCGATGCGTCCAGAACGATGGTCGAGGCCGTGCAAAAAGCGGGCGGCGGCGCTAAGCTCACCGTCTATCCGTCGGCCGGTCACGATTCTTGGACAGAAACGTATAACAACCAAGAGGTATGGGATTGGCTTCTGGCGCAGAAGAAGTCAGGCCGTTGATCAGCAACCCAAACCAAACGCTGCTAGAACGACCGCCAGATCCGCATCGTCGATGATGCCGTTCTGGTCAAAGTCGGCCTCCGGAGGGCCGCTTGAACCAAACGCCGCCAGCACAATGGCCAAGTCCAAATCGTCCGTGCAACCGTCGCCGTTCGCATCGCCAGGCGTTGAGGACCGAAACCCCATCGCCGATTGACCAACCACAACCATCAGCCCGCCAGAACAGAGAGCCGGCCCTGCCGCGAATCCCCCTTGAAACGCGCGAGACCACAGCATGTTCAAGCTTGAATCGAACGCCGCGACGCGAAATTCGCTGTCCAGCCCGTGCGCCAAGTAGACACGCCCAGCCCTGTCGAT
Organism: Armatimonadota bacterium; assembly: GCA_013359125.1. Taxonomy (NCBI): domain Bacteria; kingdom Bacillati; phylum Armatimonadota; species Armatimonadota bacterium. Next base: position 107,059 of record JABWCR010000003.1, read on the forward strand.
CGCCATTCTTGGGCGTCCCCACGCGCCCATATATGGCGAGGAGGCCAAGACTTCCCCAGTCCATCGGTGAATCTTTTCGATCTTGCCGTTTGATCCATAGGCATAGACCATGCCTTCGGCATCTACCACCGGACAGGCGCCCGACAGAGCCGCGACCGGCCTTCGCCAGAACTCAATCATCGAAGTCCCTTCGTCCCATAGACTGATCAAGACTCCGGTATTCTGATAAACATAGGCCAAGTCGCCGACGGCCACTGGCGAGGCTCGAAAAGTGCTCGAACTGCCGATGATCGCCGCTCTCCACCGTTGACCGGTTATTGGATCGAACGATGTCAGACGGTCGCCCCCAGCCCCGCTTTCGATCATATAAGCTCGGTTCCCGCTGACGGCAGCTGCCCGGCTTCCAGGAGCGGCAGAGTCCCTCTCCATTAGCCAAACGGTCGTCCCGTTGAACCGATTGAGCTTGGCAAGACCAAACTCCGTGTTCACCAACAGATCGCCATCCGGCGCAAATGCCGCCGATTCGCCCAACTCCTCCAAAACTCGAATCTCAGATCTCCAAACAATCTGCCCGTTCGAAGCGTTGTAACAGTAGAGAAAGGTCGCCCAGCTGTTCCCCGATCGTGAAGCATATATCCGCCCATCCTTAAATGCCGAGATGTTCGGTCGCCAATCTCGCGTCTGATCGTCAATTGGACAAGCAATCGTTCTCACCAACGTTCCGTTCCTGATATCCCTCACCTGAAGCGAGGCCCCATTAAAAGGGTCTTGGATGTTGGTTACGTAAACCGCCGCAAAGAGATTTCCGTCGCAAGTGGCCAACGGTGCGAGCGTGCTGCCCGGATGCTCCCACTCGAGTCTATTGGACGTCGGCCCAATCTCTGATGAACGTCCGTCCCTAGCGGAATTGCCGCCCAGCCCCATCGGCCAACCCTGTGCGACCGAAGTTGCTACAATCGCTATGGCGAGCCAGGCCAGTGCAGCGACCCTCATCGCCCTATTTTCTGCTCGTCAACCTCTCAAACATCGCGACATACTCTTCGGTGGTCATTCGACCGATAACTTGGCCGATCACGTCCAGCGGCGTTTGATCGAGAGACTTTAAGCGAACGCAGCCTTTACCCATGTCCAACTTCTTTCCCGAATCGGCCCATGCTTTCTGAAACCACGCCAGAGTCGGCGAATGGCCATAGAGGCTCATCAAGTGGAGCGAAACATAGTTCTTTTGCAAAGCCAATCCAGCAAATGGCAATGGCTGCTTCGGGTCGCAATGATAGCCCTTGGGATAGATCGAATGCGGCACAACGTACCCGATCATCCCATATTGAATCGTCTCCTCCATTCCTTTTGGCAGATTCTTAAGAATCGCATCGCGAACCGCCAAGACGAGTTCCTTTCGATCTTCAGGCAATTCAGCCAAATACTGATCGACCGATGTCGCTTTGGTGGCCATAGCCCTAAGATTCTACCTCGATTTAGGGGTATACCTTTCAAACGTATGGACAAAGAAAGAAAATCCGAGGGCGCGCTGCCATGGTCGATCCGATTAGGGACCATTGCTGGCATCGCGATCTACGTCCATGCGACTTTCCTATTCATCATCGCGTTCGTTGCCGTCCAACACTGGCAGATCGATGGCTCATGGGCTTCGGCTCTTCGTGGCGCTCTGTTTATACTGGCCGTCTTTGGATGCGTGGTGCTTCACGAACTAGGCCACGCATTGGCAGCCAAACGCTATGGCATTCGCACGCGCAATATCACGCTGCTGCCCATAGGCGGTCTGGCCCAATTGGAGAGGATGCCGGAAAAGCCGATGCAAGAACTGGTTGTTGCACTGGCAGGGCCCGCGGTCAACGTTATTATCGCCATTGCATTGGGCGTCTCGATTCTGCTCTTCGACGCCGCTCAAGAATGGTCCACGCTAGAGATTGCGAGGGGCTCTTTCCTCGAAAGGCTGTTGGTCGTCAACCTCTTCCTAATCGTCTTCAATATGTTGCCAGCGTTCCCCATGGACGGGGGGCGCGCATTGCGAGCGATTTTGGCCATGCGCATGGCCTACGGGCGTGCCACTCAGATCGCCGCACAACTTGGACAGGGAATGGCGCTTCTGTTCGGCTTTATCGGCATCTTCTTCAATCCGTTTCTCATTTTCATAGCCCTGTTCGTTTGGATAGGAGCGGGACAGGAAGCTTCGGCCACACTCACCCGGATCGCTTTGGAAGGCGAACCGGTTCAGAACGCTATGATCACCGAGTTCCAAACCATTTCGCCAGAAGACACGCTGGACGAAGTCGTGCAAGTCATGCTGCGAGGTTCTCAGCAAGACTTTCCCGTAATGTTTGGCGACTCCCTAATAGGGATCGTTACAAGAAACGACTTGATCAACGCGCTGGCTAAGGGGCAGCTGAACGCGACCGCAGGGGAGATTGTGCAGCGCGACATCCCTTCCGCCCGTCCCGACCAGATCTTGACCGCGGTACTCCCGCTGCTGCAACAGCACAACACCGTGCCTGTGATCCTTGGCGGGCGGCTGGTCGGCCTCCTGACTCGAGAAAACGTCGGCGAGTACCTGATGGTCCGAACCGCCCTGGATAGACGAGACTGAACCTCCGACAATCCTAATTGGATGTCCCCGCAATCATACGAGGGGCGAGCATGAACGCCGATTGGTCGGACAGGCTCGCTCGGTGGTTCAAGTATTCGGATCTGATGATCGCGATGGCGGTTTTGGCCATCGTGGTCATGCTGATACTGCCGCTGCCCATCTGGTTGATCGATACTGCGCTTGTGGTCAACATCACGGTCGCGGTCATTATCGCTCTCATCTCGGTCAACATCACCGCGCCGCTACAGTTCTCGGTCTTTCCGTCGTTGCTGCTCGTAACAACGCTCTTCCGGCTCGGTCTCAGCGTCGCAGCTACCAAGCTCATTCTAGGCACCGGCCAGGGCGGCCATGTCATCGAGACGTTTGGCAAGTTCGTCGTGCAAGGCGATTTCATCGTCGGCGTGGTCGCCTTTCTAATTTTGGTCGTTGTGCAGTTCGTGGTCATTACCAATGGCGCCGGTCGAGTGGCCGAAGTCGCCGCCCGCTTTACTCTGGACGCCTTGCCCGGCAAGCAAATGAGCATCGACGCCGACCTCAGCGCGGGCATGATCGATGAAACCGAAGCCAAGGAACGGCGAAAAAAGGTTCAGCAAGAAGCCGACTTTTACGGCGCGATGGACGGCGCGAGCAAGTTCGTCAAGGGCGACGCGATTGCCGCCATTATCATGATCATTATCAACATCGTCGGTGGCTTCGCCGTCGGATACATGCGGGGCCAAGGCGATGCGGTTACCGTTCTGCAAACCTATACGTTGCTCACCATTGGCGAGGGTCTGGTCGCCCAAGTGCCCGCCCTTCTCATCTCCACTGCAACAGGCTTAATGGTAACCCGAGCCGCATCCGACCAAGCCATGGGGCAAGACCTTCTTAGTCAAATCGGATCGCAACCCCGCGCATTGCTCGCGGCGGGCGCCGCGGTCATGACGATGTCCCTGGTTCCAGGTTTTCCAAAACTCCAGTTCATAGTCATCGGCGGCCTCATCGCGGCGATCGGCTTCTTCGCTTCGAGAGGCGTCATCCAGATGCCGGGAACCGCGCCCAAACCGGAAGCGTTACCCGAGGCTCCGCCGCCGCTATCCGGGCCCGAGGCAGCCATGTCGCTTCTCAAAGTAGATGTGCTAGAGCTAGAGATCGGCTATGGCCTCATGCCGTTGGTCGAGAGCGGACAGCGGGGCGACTTGCTCGAGCGCATCGCCGCGGTCCGACGACAACTGGCCGTCGAACTCGGCTTCGTCATGCCCACCCTTCGCGTACGGGACAACCTGAAGCTTAAAACCTACCAATACCAAATCAAGCTTCGCGGAGAGAAGATAGCCGAAGGCGAAGTCTTGCCGCGCTCTCTGCTTGCCATGCCCAGCGGTTCCGACGCGCCGCCCTTGCAAGGCTCAGAAACCAAAGACCCCGTCTTCAATATGACCGCCTACTGGATCGAGCCGGCCGAACGCGACCGCGCCGAACGCAATGGCTACACGATCGTCGAACCGTCCGCGGTGATCGCGACGCACATCACAGAGGTCGTCCGTCGTTCCGCCGCCGAACTTTTGGGCCGCCAAGAAACCCAACAGTTGCTGGAGAACTTAAAGCGTCAGAACGCAGTCGTCGTGGAAGAGCTTGTGCCCGGGCTGCTCTCGCTCGGCGAGGTTCAGAAAGCGCTCCAGGGGCTGCTCGAGGAAGGCGTGCCGATCCGCAACCTGGTCTCGATCTTAGAATCGCTCGCCGATTGCGCCGCCAAGAACAAAGACCCGGACGCCTTGGTCGAAAGCGCTCGCGCCGCTTTGGCACGGGCCATCACCCATCGAGCGACCGGCGGAGGCCCGCGTCTGGACGCGCTTACCTTGGCGCCACAATTTGAAGCCGAATTGCGCCAGACAGTGCAACATGGGCCAAACGGTGTCTCGTTGCTCGTTTCGCCCGACATTGCCGAACGCCTGTTTACCGCCATGGAGCCCGAGCTTCAGCGCATGACCGCTGCTGGCTCGCCGCCCGTGCTGCTCTGTTCGGGCGCCGTTCGGCTTCCCTTGCGCCGTTTGCTGTCCAGACGATTCGCCAATCTCAGCGTGCTGGCCTATCACGAGGTCTCTGCCGACACCGAACTTCGAATCGTCGGCCAAGTGGAAATCGCCTCTGATACAGCGCTGGCGGCCTAAAGGCCAAACCGCCGATACCCGATAATCCTACGGGGAGGCACCGCCAACAATGGACGTCAAAACTTACTCTGCGCCTACAAAGTTAGAGGCGCTGATGCGAATGCGGCAAGAATTGGGCCAAGAGGCCGTCGTCTTGTCCGAACGCCGCGTGCAACCATCGGGGATCCAAAAGGCCTTCAAGCGACCGCAGTTCGAGATCGTTGCCGCAATCGAGCAACAGCGAGAGGCGAACGAGGCTAAACTCGAGGTTCAATCCCGGCTCGATCAGTTAGAAGCCGAACTTCGCGAGGCCGTCGCCATGGTCCGCGCCCGAAGGCAGGCGCCCGACGCCGAATCCGGCCAGCCGAGCCACCCCATGGCATCCGCGCTCGCCGAGTTGGGCATCGACCCAGAACTGGCCGTCGGCTTTTTGGACAAGATTCCTTCGGATGAGACCGAGCTGAACCAACTCGAACGCCTCAAAGCGCTCGTTGCCGACTTTGTGCCGATCGTCGAGGGGCTTCCACAATCCAGACTCGTCGCGTTGATTGGCCCGAACGGCAGCGGCAAGACCACGACTTTGGCCAAACTGGCGGCAGAAGCCAGCCTGACGCAAGGCAAACGCATCGGCCTTGTATCGCTGGACGGCTATCGCCTGGGCGCTATCGAGCAGCTTCGATCCTACGCAGAGATTCTGGGCGCCCAGTTCGGCATCGCTTACGACGCCGATGAAGCTGCCGAAACGCTTGAGACGATGAGCGACTGCGACCAAATCTTCATCGATGCGCCCGGAATCGCGCTTCGAGAGGAAGACCGCCTAACTGGCTTGGTGCAGACGCTGGATGCGGTGAGCGCAGAAAATTGGCTCGTTCTCTCTGCGGACGCCGATTCGCACAGCCTGATTCAGGCCGCCAAGCGGTACGAGCGATTCCGACCGGTCCGGATCATTGCGACCAAGACGGACCAGGCTGCCCGACTCGGTCCGCTCGTCAGCCTGTTCGCCGAGCATCGCACGCCGTTAGGGCCTCTTGGAACGGGCGACCGCGTGCCGGACGACCTGAAGATCGTCGGTCCATCCGCCTTTGCTCAGATGGCGATAGCCAGCCTCGCGCTTAGGCGCTAAGCTTGGCGATCGCTCCGGCGATCAACCGAACGACGATACCTTGGGCTTCGGCGACAACGGCCTCTACCTCGCCGTGCGCCAGTTTCTGATCGGTCAATCCTGTGCCAAAGTTGGTTACAATCGCGATTGCCGCGTAGGGCAGTCCCGCCTCTCTGCACAGGATCGCCTCTGGCCCGACTGTCATGCCGACCACATCGGCGCCCAACAGCCGCATCATCCGAATCTCGGCCGGCGTTTCGAATCGCGGCCCCGGAGCGCTCGCATAAACCGCTTCGGGGTGCAGGACGACCGCGATCTCGTTCGCCGTTTCTATAAGCGCATCGCGAAGAACGGTCGAAAAAGGCTCCGAAAAATCGGTATGCACCGGCTTGTCGTGATAGAGCGTGGTTACGGATCGCATAAGATCGATAAAATCAGAACAGAGCGCCAGCGCGCCGGGCGGCCAATCTTCGCGCAACGAACCGACCGCCGCCGTCGCAAAAACCGCATCGCACCCCGCCTCTTTCAGCAAAGCAACATGCTTGACATGATCGATCCGATGGGGCGGCACAACGTGGCCGGCGCCGTGTCGAGGCAACAGGCCGACAGGCTGCCCGAGCAATCGACCCTGCACTATCGGACCGCTGGTCTCCGCCTCGAAACCTTCTACCTTCTCCATCCCCGTTCCGCCGATCAAAGCCGCTCTCATGCCTATAGTTTACTTCTCGGTATAATCTATGGCTCTTGCGGGGCGTAGCGCAGTTGGCTAGCGCGCCGGCTTTGGGTGCCGGAGGTCCCCGGTTCGAGTCCGGGCGCCCCGACCAGCAAGCAGTCTGTCGCCAACGCAAGTCGTGTCACTAACTCGGCGATTTCTCAAAAACCCTCAGTTGAATTGTAAAAATCCCCTATCAAGTCTTGACACAGAGCGCCCAGGGTTAGGTACTATTCCATACGCTATGAAACCGATCGACCTGCTGAAACCCTACCGCGACACGAACGAGTTCACGATTGAGGAACTCGTCGCAGTCGCCAGTTCGTTGCTCGAAAAGTGGGCGCCGCGACAACCTCGGTACAAAGTGGTCGCCTACCCAGACGTGCGTACAGTGCGCTTCTATGGGGCCCAGCGCCTTATCGATCCGCCCACCAAACGAATGGGCAACCGCGTGCTGTACACCTACCATCACCTGCTTCAGATCATCGTGCTCAAGGTTCTGCAAGCGCAGTACATTCCTTTGCGCGCCGTGCGACGCATGATCGAAGGCAAATCCGTCAAAGAGCTCGAGTCGTTGCTGGACAGCGTGCTCAACTCGCGGCATGAGCCGATCGTAACCGGCATGGCCGAGGCCGCCGGACATGACATGAAAGGGTCCCACGTATCGTGGCTCAACTCTTCCCCCACGGGCGATCCCTATGCAGCGCCTGTAACGCTTGACCGCTTCCCCATCACCGAATGGATGGAAGTTACCGTCATCCGCGAGGCCGCGCGATCGCAAAACGCGACCGAGCTCAACCGATTGGCCGAACTGGTGAAACTGGCCATGCAAAAGGCCTACGACCCGGCCAAAGAGAGACGGTCGCCCATAAAGCAGAAGAAAGCGGGCTAAACCCGACAATCAGAAAGACGTTTTTCGTGCGGCGGTCCGGCAGTGTCGGGCCGCCGCTTATTCATCCGCTCCTAATATTTGCGTGTAAGACACATGCAGAGGATGAACGTCCACCAGCCCGCGAGCGCCCAGTTCCGTCGAACCGCTGCGCCGCACAAAGCAGATCCCGGGCAGCCGCACCAGCTTGTCGCTCGATTTTAGATTGCCCAGCACCTCGTCCGCCTGCTCGCGCGAGTTGACCGGGCAGTCCACTTCAAGCCCGTTCTGCAACCCGACCAATAAGGTAACCCTTGCCATAATATGCGCCTCCGTGGGTCTTCTGTTCTTCGCCCTTGCTTCCAATCCTGCCCCGGACCGCCAGGCTTCCGCCTGGCCCTTTGCTTCTCGAACGCCCCCAATGTACCGCCGGCGTCCTCGCCGGCCATCTGGAACGCCTTTCCGCTCATCTATCAGGTCGCTGCCTGACGGTTTAGGGCTCGATTCGTGCTCGAAATTGTGCTACACGATGAAAATTTCCCGTTCGTTTCAAGTCGGACGGGAGGGCGAGCGTCCCCGCGAGCCGAGGGTCTTAACTCTCCGCACCGAACGGCGGGTGCGGAGGGATCCCGACAGAACGAAAGACGCCCCTCCCCTATATCCCCTCCCCAAACGCTCCGCGTTTGGGGAGGGGACTGAAGACGGACGAGGCCCAGAGACCGCGAGCCGAGGGTCTTAACTCTCCGCACCGAACGGCGGGTGCAGAGGGATCCCGATAGAACGAAAGGCGCCCCTCCCCTATATCCCCTCCCCAAACGCGGAGCGTTTGGGGAGGGGACTGAAGACGGACGAGGCCCGAGACCGCGAGCCGAGGGACGGGGCCAGGCAGGAGCCTGGCGTTCCAGGGGCGTTCCTTGCCTATTCGCAGCCTTGGCCGAAATGGTCGAGCAAGAGCAACACGTCGGCCATGTCGACAAAGCCGTCGCCGTTGGAGTCGTATCGGTCGTCGAACGTGCCAAAGGCTTCTAGCTGCAGCGCCAGGTCCTGGTCGTCCACGCATCCGTCCAAATTCACATCGCCCCGGATCGGCTGTCGATACTTGACCAGCAGAAAATCGGCTAGGTTGTTAGTAACCGAAGCGGATCCGCAGGCGTAGACGTTGCCCTGACGATCGATTGCGACGTCATAAAAACGGTCGGCGCCGCCATGGACGCTGCCGTGATGGAACGATTCGCGCCACAACACCTGGCCGTCTGAGTTTCTAACTTTAACTAGTTGACCGTCTTGCGGGGTGTAGCCAACCGGCGCATGGAAGTCTATGCCGGCAACGTAAATGTCGCCTCTGTGGTCCTTCGTCATGTTTAGGTAGTCGCTGTTCGGCAGATAGCTCACCCAAATGGTCTGTCCTGACCGTTTGTCCAACTTGATTAAGACGGACACCCAATGGCCTGGGCTCTCCTCAAGGTCTCTCAACACCAACAGATTCTCGTCGTGATCGAGCATGATGCTAGCTATTCCCCCGTCAGACCCGCTTTCTCGAAATCTGATGCCGCGGTACCAGGCCAGATCGCCGTTCGGCGACCACTTCCACACCATTGGCGAGTAGTAGACTCGTCCGTTTTCTTCGTAACACCCACCGCCAGATGTGTAGGCAAAACCTTGGCTATCTGTTGCCAATCGGGTCTGAAAACCATCCTTGCATCCGCTATCGTAGAGGTAGAGGCGGCGGATTTCGCCGGTCTGACCGTCGTGCCAAATAGCAAGGCCGTCTTCAACGGCGACGCCCAACGAATGTTGGTTGGCCGTAAAGACCTCGCCGTTAGGCAGTTCGCCGATGGCGCGGCCATGCGTGGCCGAATTGTAGTACGGCGCATAGTGCGACAACCACTTGACTCTACCGTCGCGCTCATCGAGGCGCAGGGCCGTCAGGTCTACCCAGTCGCGATTCTGATGTGAAAACCCTACCATAAGAGCGTCGTCGTTCTGAGCAACAGCTGAATACAAAGCCAGCGCATCTCCGTTTATGCCGCGCGGGCTGATATAGTGCGTGTTCCACAATGGCGTCCCACTCGATGGATCGAGCTTTTCGGTTATCATTCCGCCGCCGTTCTCTTCGCGTATGTATCCCATTGAGCCGGTTACCAGCACATTGCCATGGTGGTCGGCAACTAGATTGGCAAATGTCCCCTTCCAACCTGAGTTTCGGACAACAAACCGCGACCAGGACATTTGACCATTGGGCACGAAGCCTAAAACGGTCGTTTGAGTGCCGTAGCCTGGCTGTGCGGCCGTTCTTTCTCCAGCGATTATGGGGCGATCGTGCGATCCGAGAACCACTCGATAGGCGTGGTCGTGCTGATTGAATCCGCCGTCGACCGTTCTGAACCACTCTCTTATGACAAGCGGTTGCGCCAAAAGCGCCGACGCGAGGGAACCAACAATGAAAAGCATTAAGAGCCGCATAGCAAGAATCTCCTTTGTACTATTCCACGGAATGGACCGCGGAGGCGCGATACGCGCCTCCGCAATCTTTAGTTAAGAACAGCAGCCCTTGCCAAAGTTCGTGAGAACAATGGCCAGATCGGTGTCGTCGACAATGCCGTCGCCGTTCACATCGCCGGCAAGCCCCGATCCTTGCTGGCCCCATTCCTCCAGCACGATCGCCTGGTCGGTGTCGTCCACGCAATCGTCTTCATTAGCGTCTCCAAACAGCGGGGCTGTGAAGAACGATACCGTGCCTATCTGGGGACCGTACTCGTCGGCGTCGTTGCCGCAGGCATCGGTCGAACTGGTTTCGCCCATGTCGATGCTACCGGTCAGGTAAGCCCGTTGCAGGTTGTCCACCGCGATCGCGTTGCCATAGTCGTTGCCCTCAGCTGGACCATCGTATATCTGGATGTTTGATGCTCCACCTACCAAACTACCGTTCGGCTTGAGCTTAAAGCTGACCATGTCGCGCACCGAGCCGTCGGAGCTGACGACCGATAGGCCGCCCACATAGACGTTCTTCTCGCTGTCCACAACGATCGAGCGAGCCTCTTCGAGGCGATCGGCGCTTCCGGAACGATCCCATTTGTGCGGCCAGCCCGAGACGACATCGCCTCCGGCTGTGTAGCGAACGGTCGTGATATCGCCCGGATCGCCGCTGGTCTCCACGGCCCGGCCGGTTGCCACAATGTTGCCGCCCGAATCGAGCGCCATGGCCAGAATCTCGTCGTCGCCGTCTTGATCGCCGTTATAGTATCGAACGCCCTGCGGCTGACCGCCGCCCGACGGCCAAGTGGAAGACAATTGAAGGCTCGAATTGAGCTTAATCGCGACATAGTCTTCCTTCCGCGTCGAGTTGTAGTAGCTCTTGCCGGCCAGATAGACTTCGTTCGCGCCTGTAACGGCAATGGCGTTAGCAACGTCGATGCCCGATCCGTTGCCGTCGAAGACATAGTAAGCGATATCGTCCGGACCGTCTAGTTTGATCTTCATCAGCCCGATGTCTTGGGCTGTGCCGCCTGGTCGATGGACGCCGCCGACGTAAAGATGGGTGTCGCTGAGGGCGACGCAATTAGCCCAGTCGTCCAGCGTGGGCGTTGTGCCAAAGGTCGCGTGCCTGGCCCAGCCAAGGGTGCCGTTGGCGTTGACCTTGATGGCTGTCATGTCTTTGTGCGACGTCTCGCCGGTCGTGGTGTAACCGACCACGTAGCAAACGCCGCTTGAAGTAACGATCATTGCAGCCGCATGATCGTCCTTGCCGTCTCGGTCGTACCGATAGGACCAGATTAGGTCGCCATCGGCATCGTACTTCAGCACGACCATGTCGTTAGCGGTCGATTGGCCGCCATAAGACGTTCCGGCAACATAGATGTTGCCTTCGCCGTCAAGACCGATGGCGTTGCCGACATCGTCGCCATTGCCGGGGCCGTCGTACGTTACGACGCCGTCCCAAAGATTGCACATCGCGCATCCGTTCAACTTGACTAGTCCAATGTCGTCTCGCGTCTGGTTAAGGTTGTAAACTCGACCGGTTACATAGACGAAGCCTACATTGTTGCCGCCGACCGAACCCGAAGGATCGATGACGATGGCTCGGCCTTCCTTGTGCTTGGCGAGCGCCAAGGTCGTGCCTTGATGAGAGTAAGCGCGAAACGCATAGTCCTGATTGGGCTGAGCGTTCGCAACAGAGCAGGTCAGGAAAACGGCGACAAGTCCGAGCAGAGGCAAGAGGCTAACCCCCCCCCCGCGAAACACAAGAGACGACGCATAGAGCGTTGAAGCATAGTGCACCTTCGTATTTTGTTCGGTGAGCCGCAATGATGCCGGCTTGATTCATAAGACGCCGTTGCAAGCGCGAAGGTTCCCGACGCTCGTCGCTTGCCTGTACCGAGTCCGATTCGTGCTCGAAATTGTGCTACACGATGAAAATTTCCCGTTCGCGACAATTCTATGTTCTGCCGAAAGCGCTTGCGCTCTTTTTACAGGTTGCCAAGGCTTACCGCTCTGCATATTGCTTCGCTGCTTGGATGGCCAGGTCGAAGGGCGTTGGGTCTTGGTCGTGTTCGCTCAAGAATCGGCGGGCGCCCAAGAGGCGGTCTTTCTCGCCCAATTTTCGCAAGGGGTCTGCGGCCGCGCGCTCGATCGGGTCTCGAAGCAAGGGATCGGCAAAGCGCGATAGCAGATCTTCGGCGTGGCTGCGCATCTCGATCGAATCGAACGAATAGGCGGCCAACAGTGCATCCTGAAGCGACTGCGACGCCTGGCGAGCCAAGGAGCCGATAACAGGGTCGGCCATCGCCTGATGAATGTAGATCAGCCCTCTTTCGGCGCCCAGATAGGCCAAGATCGCATGGACGCCGTTGTGAAGATAGAGCTTACGGCGAGCAAAGCCTTCGAACGGCGAGGCCAGCGTCAGGCCGGGCACACTGGGCAGCTCGCCGACGATCGCATCGGCATCGACCGGCAGGTAGGGGTATCGCTCTGCGCGGGGCACGGGCGGATCGCCGGGAAGTTCCTCGAAAACCATGCGGCTGACCACGCACCGGCAATAGCCGACCGACGCATCGGACAGGCCGACAGCCTCGCGCAAGATTCGGTCGGCATGGAGGTCGTTCTCACAGATCAAGATATTGAGAGGTCGTCCGTTCCGAGCTTGAATGCCAGGCGCAATCAGGCGTCCGGCCTCGGCTAAGTTGCGAACTCCGACGGAGGTGAAGAGCAGGCCGGCAGTCTCGATCAAACCTTGTGGCGAGCCGGATGCCCGAACCCCTTTGATCGTCTTTCGTTCTCCATCGACGAACTCGATCTCGTACTCGCCTCGGCGATTGAGCGCCTCGACGACCTCTTTTCTGGGTTCAACGAAGGCGATCTCCCAACCGCCTTGGTATAACAACTCGCCCAAGAATCCTCGTCCGATCTTGCCTGCGCCGAGGACGACAGCGAGCAACGGCCTACTCCTCCAATCGCTCTAGCGGCAGATCGTTGTCGTCTTCGGCGACGGCGACAAAGCCCTCGGGCCAGACCGGCCCATAGATCGCATGGGGCTTGGCATTGCGATAAGCCCAGCCTTGATCGCCGTACGACCAGTGCCAATACTCGCTCGGGTAGTTGGTGAGCCCGGCCGCCAGCAAAGCGTCGGACAGGATCGCCCGATTGCGGCGCGCGCGATCGGACAGGCCCTCGGCATCCATAGGAAAGGCGCGTCGGTCGAACATCTCGTAAGGCGATTGCATGTCGAGCGATTCGCCCTTCTCATCGACTAAGAAGAGATCGACCGCGCCGCCTGTCGAGTGGGGGGGTGGCACCTTGGGATGCAAGGGAGCGGCCAGTCGGTTAGCATGTCGCTTGATGCGCTGTTCCGACCAATCGGGATGCAACTCCTGCAGCCAAAGGATGACCGAGTTGTGCATCCGTCGCTGAATGTAGGACGGGCGCCAGCCTTCGGCAATAGCCAACCGTACGCCGTTCGGCATTCGACGGCAGGCCTCGTTCAACATGTCGGCCACAGCCTTGCGCACATAAGATGCGCGCGTGTATTTGAATCGCGGCTTGTCCCAAACCAGATCGGGGCAATGCTCGAGGTAGTTCACCATTGGCTCTCCGCATTCGACAACAGGGATGCGCCGAAGATCGGTTACCGGTTCTGCCGGTGAGATAGGCTTCATCGAGCGGCCGCCTGCAGCCGCAACCCGCGAGGAATAAAAAGCCTGTCCGCAGCGTCGAACAGCGTCTGCACGATCAGCGCCAGCGCGGCCGCCGGTATCGCGCCGGTCAGGATCATCTCAGGGTTGTTCAGCGTCAGGCCGATAAGGATAGGCTGGCCAAATCCGCCCGCGCCGACCAAAGCGGCGAGAGTAGCCGTTCCGACGTTGATCACCGCGCTCGTCTTGACTCCGGCCAAAATAGACCGCGAAGCCATCGGCAGATAGATCAGGCGCAATCTTTCAAACGGCTTCAAACCCAGCGCTTCGGCGCTCTCGCGAAGGGGCAAGGGGATGCTTTGCAATCCCGCCGCCGTGCTGCGAACGATGGGCAGCAGGCTATACAGGAAGAGCGCGGCGATGGCTGTGCGCTCGTTGATGCCCAGCCAGGGCGCCAGCAAAGCCAGCAGCGCCAGCGAAGGTATGGTCTGCACGACGCCCGTCATCGCAAAGATCGCCGAGCCGAATGCGCCGGGCTTGGCCGCCCAAACGCCTAAGGGCAGCCCCACGACGATCGCCAACAGCATGGAGAGCAGCGTCAATCGCAGATGCTCGATGCCTCTGGCCGGCACATCGCCCCAATGGCTAGTTCTTACCTTGGTCTTCTGGCCGAAATAGATCGCCGCCGCCTTGGCCGGGTCGCCTAATCGCTTGGCCTCTAAGTTCATATTGATCATCTGCGCATCGTTGATCGTGCCTTCCAGCGATTTGAGCGCCTTGATCAACGGCTCGGGCGAATCCAGACGATAGAGAAAGACGCCCAAGTAGAGCGGAAAGTAGTTGAGATCGTCTTCCAACACCACAAGCCCCATCTCCTGGATTTCGGCGTCGGTGGTATAGACCTCTTTCAAGTCGATCTGGCCGTCCTTCAAAGCCTGGTAGGCGATGGCGTGCTCCAGACCCTGTACGCTGTCGAATTTCAGGCCGTATCGTTCGGATAAACGGCGCCAACCGTCTTGACGCTCCAGCCACTCCAGCGTAAAACCGGCCTTTAGTTGCGGATGCGCCTTCAGGTCGCTGATCCGCTTCAGGCTGTAGCGCTCGGCAGTCTCCTTTCGCACGGCCAGGCCGTATCCGTCGTTGAATCCAAGGCTTTCGGTAACGCCGATGCCGATTTTCTGCAACTCGGCACGCATCTGGGCTAGGCTCATCTCGGCTTTAGACTTCAGGATTTCCTCTTTGATGGTGCCGGTGTAGTCTGGGTAGGCCGCGATCTCGCCTTGGCGCAAGGCTTGCCATAGGAGGATTGTGCCGCCGATGCCCTGGCGATGGTCGACTTCTAGCCCTTGTTGCTTTGCGGACGCTTTGGCGATCTCGGCGAGCACGTACGATTCGACGAACTTTTTAGAGCCGACGACCGGGTTCTGCGCGTATCCGAACGAAAGGGATAGAAGGCAGAGCAATGGGATGCGACTAACAGCCCAAGCCATAATTCTCTAAGAGCAGCGCAAGGTCGGCGTCATCGACGTAGCCGTCAAATGTAACGTCCGCCGGATGGTCGCCAAATTGCCCAAACGCCGCGAGCACCATCGCCAGATCGGTGTCGTCTACGCACCAATCGCCGTTCGCATCGCCCGGGAAGTATCGTTCGATCGTCAGTTCGCCCGAAACGAAAACGAGCGATCCCGCAACGTCCGATGGCGACAGAGCCACCTGATCGATGACGAAGCGCGCGAAGCCTTGATCGCTGATATCGATGCGAAATCGGGCATGCATTGCAATCGCGTTCGAACCAAAAACCGATGCGTTCAGCACGTCTACAGGAAGATGAAACTTCTTGTTGAGACAGATGCCGGCGATTACCGATTCCGAACCCGTGGCCAAGAATGGCAAGACTTGCTCGAACGGTAAAGGAGAAGGGAACATGGAGCCCAGAATCCCGCCCTGGCCCACCACAATGCTATCGTTTCGATAGCGATATTTGTAGGCGGGGTCCAGACGATGCGTTTCCGATCCGACCTCTTGGCGAAGTCCGTGCGATATTCGCAGGCCGGTCAGGTCGAGAGTCAATCGGTCTTGCGACCAGGCGTCGCAAAGGAGCATTCCAGAGCCTAGTAGAGCAAGGGATATTAGGATTCTCATACAAGATAATTGTCGGCCAACGCGCAAGCGAAAGTATAGCACGGATTCGGCAAACTAGGCGACTAAGCCGACGATCTTGCTCGCCGCCTCCTGCATCGTTTCGGCGGGAATGAGCGGGCTGCCCTGTAGCAAAGCGCGGCCCTCTTCGCTCCGGGTGCCGGACAGTCGCACGACGATCGGTACCGTTACGTTCATTGAGCTGAGAGCCTCTAAGATGCCTTTGGCCACCTCGTCGCCCCGCGTGATTCCGCCAAAGATGTTGAACAGAAGCCCTTTTACGTTCGGGTCCATCAGCACCAGTTCGACAGCTTGGCGCACTTGATCGGCCTTGGCGCCGCCGCCGATGTCTAAGAAGTTGGCCGGCTTGCCGCCCGCCCGTGCCACCTCGTCCAGCGAGCACATGACTAAGCCTGCGCCGTTGCCTATGATGCCGACATTACCGGTCAAGCGCACGTAGGCGATGCCCCGCTTTTGCGCCTCGGCCTCGATAGGGTCTTCTGCGCTCTCTTCTTGCTTGCCGGCCCACTCGGGATGGCGATAGAGCGCATTCTCATCCAATCCGATCTTGGCGTCGGCGGCGATCACTCGACCATCTTCGGTCAGCACGCAGGGATTGATCTCGACCAGGCTGGCGTCCACGGCTTCGTAGGTGCGGTAAAGGCTCTTGATAAGGCGTACGAGTTTCGGTTGGACGGATAACTCGAATCCGGCTTGAGTCAAGGCTTTTCGCACCTGGAAATCGGTTACGCCGATTGCAGGATCGACCGTTGTGGTCGCAATCGCCTCGGGGTCGGTCGCGGCCACCTCTTCGATGTCCATGCCGCCCTTTGTGCTGATCATGATCGCGTTGCGCTGGGCCGTGCGGTCGACCGTGATGCCGATGTAATACTCGGCGGAATAGGCGATCGCTTCTTCGATCAGGACGCGCTCCGCCACGAGGCCGGTGGGATTCTGGACGGAGATGAGCCGCTTGCCGATAATCTCTCTCGCGGCGGATTCGGCTTCTGAAGGCGTGTCGGCCAGTTTAATACCGCCTGCTTTGCCCCGTCCGCCCATCAGCACTTGGGCTTTAACGACCACCTTTCGTCCAATCTTCTCAGCGATGGCGCGCGCCTGTTCGGGCGTTTCGGCGACTTCGCCCTCGGGCGTGGTCGCGCCAAATTGTTGGATCAGCTGCTTGGCCTGATATTCGTGAAGCTTCATCCGATCTCTCCCTGACGCATGAGCCGAGATTCTACCCAACGGGTTGACAAGACCGCCCTCGGCTCGGTAGAATATGACCATCGTTAGCGCTCAAACGGTTTGAGCGCTAAAACCAAGACCCATTTCAGGAGGGATCCTTATGCTGAAACCCATAGGCGACCGGGTCGTAGTGCGGCCCAAAGACGCAGACGAAGTAACGAGCAGCGGAATCGTGCTGCCCGACACCGCCAAAGAGCGGCCCCAAGAAGGCGAAGTGATGGCCGTGGGCGCTGGCCGAACCTTGGACGACGGGCGCGTCGTTGCGCTGGAAGTCAAGGTTGGCGACAAGGTGCTCTTTTCCAAGTATGGCGGCACCGAATTCAAGGTCGGCGGCGAAGAGTACATTATTTTGCGCGAGGACGACATCCTCGCCATCGTTCAGTAAACAAGGAGGAAAAACGATATGGCTGCAAAGGACATTCTGTATAACGAAAGGGCGCGGCACGCCCTGGAGCGCGGCGTGGACACCATTGCCAACGCCGTCAAGGTCACATTGGGCCCCCGAGGCCGAAACGTCGTGCTGGAGAAGAAGTGGGGCAGCCCGACCGTCATCAACGACGGCGTAACCATTGCCAAAGAGATCGAGTTGGAAGACCGATTCGAGAACATGGGCGCCCAGTTGGTGCGCGAAGTCGCGAGCAAGACCAACGACGTAGCCGGCGACGGCACCACTACGGCGACCGTGTTGGCTCAGGCGATCTTTCGAGAAGGTCTGAAGGCCGTCGCGTCCGGCGCCAATCCGATCCAGGTTAAGCGCGGCATCGACAAGGCCGTGGAGGCCGTCGTCGAGCACATTAAGGGCGTGGCCGTGCCCGTAGAGGGCAAGGACGCCGTTCTGCAAGTGGCGACCATTTCGGCGAACGATCCTTCGATCGGCGAGAAAGTGGCCGAGGCGATCGACCGAGTTACCAAGGATGGCGTCATCACGGTTGAAGAGAGCAAGGGCACCCAGACCGAGCTGGAAGTGGTCGAGGGTATGCGATTTGACCGCGGCTACATCTCGCCCTACTTCATTACCGACGCCGAGCGAATGGAAGCCGTACTGGAAGATCCGCTGATCCTACTGTACGAGAAGAAGATCAGCTCTGCCCAAGACCTTCTGCCCGTTCTGGAGCAGGTCGTGAAGTCGGGCCGACCGATGGTCATTATCGCCGAAGATGTAGAGGGCGAAGCCCTGGCCACTTTGGTCGTCAATAAGCTTCGAGGCATCGCCCACACCGCCGCCGTCAAGGCGCCCGGATTTGGCGACCGCCGAAAGGCCATGATGGAGGACATCGCGATCCTGACCGGCGGCACCTTCATCACCGAAGATCTGGGATACAAACTGGAGAACGTTCAGCTGAACCAGCTGGGCAGCGCCAGCCGCGTGATCCTGGAGAAGGAGAACGCCACCATCGTTGGCGGCAAGGGCGAAAAGAGCGCGATCGACGGGCGCGTGGCCCAGATCAAGAAACAGATCGAGACCACCGAGAGCGACTACGACCGCGAGAAGCTTCAGGAGCGACTGGCCAAGCTGAGCGGCGGCGTGGCCGTGATCAAGGTGGGTGCGGCGACCGAGACCGAGATGAAGGAAAAGAAGTCTCGATACGACGACGCGATCCATGCGACAAAGGCCGCAGTCGAAGAGGGCATCGTGGCTGGAGGCGGCGCCACCCTGGTGAGTGCGATCAAGGCGCTGGACAGCGTGAGCCTGGAAGGCGATTCCAAGATAGGCGCCAACATCGTGCGCCGCGCTCTGGAGGAGCCCCTTCGACAGATCGCCCATAACGCGGGCGTCGAGGGCAGCGTGATTGTGGAGAAGGTGAAGACCCTGCCCGCTGGCCAAGGCTACAACGCCGTAACCGGCGAGTTTGTCGATATGGTGAAGGCGGGCATCGTGGACCCGGCCAAGGTTACGCGATCGGCTCTGGAGAACGCCGGTTCGATCGCCGGGATGCTGCTGACCACCGAAGCTCTGGTGGCCGAGCTTCCCGAGACCGACAAACCCGCTATGCCGACCCCCCCCGGCGGCGGAATGTACTAAAGAGTAGTTGATGCATGCCCCCCAGCCGTGCTAATGCGCGGTTGGGGGGTTACCTCTCAAGCCGTAATCCACTCAACGCTTTTCGATACCGCCGCACTCGCGGGTGTGGCGCCGTGCCGCGCGAACGGGAATCTCCAACTTTGTAGCACAATTCTGGGTACGAATCGCACCCCAGAACAACGCTAACATCCGCTGCCGAACGAGACCAGAACGATGGCCAAGTCGGTGTCGTCCACCACGCCGTCGCCCGTAACATCCTCGGGGCATCCCGTGCAGAAACTGCCAAACGACGACAGGACGCGAGCCAGATCGGTATCGTCCACGCATCCGTCCCTATTCACGTCGGCGCGCGGGTCGGCGGCCGTGCGCTGTACATTGCCGACGTTGTCGCGCGCAAAGACATAGAAAAGATAGAAGTTGCCCGGCGAGCCATTGAAGACCGCGCTTGTCTGGGTCGTCTGCTCCAACCAAACTTCATAGGGCGCGCCGTTCTCCGACACCAAGATCGTAAAGTCCTTCACGCCCGAGCCGTCGTCCTGGCCGGCCCAGTTCAACTCGATCGGCTGGTCGCCCAGTCCATGCCTCGGCGAAATTTGGCTGGTCGGAGGCGTCAAGTCAAGAGCGTTGATCCAAGTATTCGTTACAATCGTCTGTTCGCCATCGAACGTGATCGCGGCTTGATTCGCGTAGCTTGTAAGATGAGCGGGGTTCGCCCGCGGCTGTACCGAGAACGAAATGCGTCCTTCTCCGCGGCCATCTCTATCGACGTTGGGCGGCAAGAATCCGGCCAGGGGCGCAGTCGGCGGATTGTTGGTCAACGGATCGATGGTCCTAAAGAGCGTATGTAGCGTCCTCGAGCCGAAGTCGAGGCGAACCTCAATATCGACTACGAGGTTCGCATTATCCGGTACGATGTCGCCATTGGTAAGAGGCACTCGGACATAGCCGCCCTGCGTGCCGACAAGGTCGGTAACCAGCTGATTTCCAAACGCGATGTCGCCCATCTCAAAGGTCGAAAGGTCCAGATCGGGATCCAGCACATCGGTAATTCGGACTTCCTGCGCCGGAGCGGTCGCTGCAGGCAAGTTCTCAAAAAACACTGCGTAGGTCATGGTCCTTGGCGCAGGCAGCCATCCTTGGGCGCTAAATCCGATAGGACCGACCTTTTCGTTCGGATCGATCGCAACGACGATCGTGCTTTCGCCTCCTTGATTATCCTCGCCGCCTGTATTGCCTCCGGCGCCTCCTCCTCCTCCGCCGCCTTTGCTGCCGCCTGCTCCGCCGCCGCCCGCAATGGAGCCTTGAGAGCCGATCGACGGCGACATGCTGAGCAACGGGCCTAGCGAATAACTGGATCTGCTGTCGAATAGACTTGTTTCGTCTGAACTTGCAAGGCCGGTCGGTTCGACGCCTGACGTTTCAGCTCGCTCTCCGACTGGCTCTCTTGAGTCGGCGCGAAATCCATGTTGCGGCAAGATGGCCGAAACCAGGACAAGACCCAAAAGACCGAGGCAGGCTCGTTTCATGCGAATCGGATAGTGCGACGACTCCGCTATGGTGCGACGGCCCGAGCTTGCAACGTGGCCGTGCCAACCGTTGGGAAGTTAGGAACGACTGCCTCATAGACGGAGTTTAGATCGTCTCCGCTAATCCGAGTTGCATCGACGATCACATGGTCTCCCTGAAAGGGAACCATCCTCACATAGACCCTCCATGTTGACGGCACGTTCTTCGCTTCGATGCGAATGGTAACCGAAGTCGTGTCCTGAAAGATAATCGCGTTGGGATTCACATGTCCCGCTCTTGGGTCGGTGGAGACGTTGCTGGTTCCTACGCGAGCGATCGTAACAGATGGCGCCGACAGATCGGGGAAAATGGGCTGAATCGGCCCCAGAGAGGCGGCACAGGAACCGTGCCGTCCGTATAGCCTGCAGTGTTGCCTTCCAAGCGAACTCGGCCGGGTCTTACGTTGCCGCTATCGCTAGTAACAATATTGCCGGTGCCTATGATATGAAAGGCTTGAAGCCGCACAGCGCCGCCGCTGCCCCTATTAGAACTGTTGATGCCGCTGTTGTAGTACGCTTGGATAAGACCGGAGAGTCGCAGAGTTGTATTGGACGCTATTAAGATCGCGCCGCCCCCGCCACCTCCGGCATGTTGAGTTAGGCCAGCCCCTCCAGAGCCTCCGATTAGTGGGAAGACGCCTTCATTCCCATAGGTTCGGTTGTTGGGCGGCGGCAATACGCCGTAAACCCCAAAATGCTCATTAAAATGCCCGCCGCCCGGCCCAAGTCCAGCTGATGGCGAAGTGATGCCGGCACCCGATAGAGGCCTGCCTCCGCGAAAACCGCCCGGGCCAGGCTCCGCGAAACCCTGATTGATTGCGTCCTCCCCGTGAATGTTGATCCGTCCAGCGATGATGACATCTTCTTGTACAAGCCAAATCACAGGCGCTCGAGAAGGGTGATTTCGGAATGAAACGGTTACACTCGCCGGAATGTTTACCGATCGAAACTTGAACACAATCGCCCACTTTTCCGGATCGTATATCCCATTGCCGTTGCCCGGTGCATTCCATGCGCCTGTCGGCGCTAGAGAGAGAGATCGATTAGAATGTTCGAGGCGGGATTAAAGTCCCCGTCTGAGCCATCCGAGCCGTTGTTTAGTTGTGCAAACCCGAACGACGTTGCGAGCAAAACGACGAAACAAACGAGCGAGAAACGAATCATGACGCACCTCCGAACTTTCAGTTGTGGAGAATTCACCGAGAGCGAAGCCGATTCCTGTTAAGTTGTCGCAAAGGATGTGGATCGATCTTGAAACATCTAAGGAAACTCGCAATTATGCCTGAGTCGCCAGGCCTATTGGCCCGATGTGCCCGGCACAGTTGTCGGCTGAGGGTTGTAAGGAGGCGATAGGGTCGGCTGGTTCGGCTGTTGCCGATCCATTGGGATTGTATAACCCTCTGGGGCGCCCTGCACCCCATAGCCGTATCGCCCGGTCTGAGGATCTAACTGCACGGGCGGGGTTTGAGGCTGTACAGTCGCGCGCCGCTCGGTCCAAACGTCGGCGCCTTTATTCTGACCGGCCGAACTAGTCGAAGGCGGTCCGCCCAGGTTCTGCTCGCCCGGCGTTACCAAACCTTGATCGGGCACAAACGCCGATGTAGCCGGTTGGTCCGATTGCTGTGGCAATGGCTCGGGATCGCGCCGACCCGGATAGATGCCGACCGCCGGTCCGGGACCGGATTGGTTCAGTTCGCGCTTTACCCGTTCGTGCTCTTCCTCGGTCTGCTTGCGCAGCGCTTCTTCGCTCGTCTGGCCGCATCCAGCCAGCATCGCCAGCGCCCCGCACAGCCCGATCATCGCCAGTAGGCTTCTCATCTATCTACATTATGGCCGATGTTTGCCCCCATCGGCGTATAATTTTGACTATGGGGGATGCTCAAAAAGTTCTGGCCGAACTATGCCGACAGATCGCCGCGCTCGATTACGTCATCCTGAGCGAAGGCAACGCCGCGGCGAGAGAGGACGAGACGACCTTTTGGGTCAAGGCCAGCGGCGAACAAATGGCCAACGTCCAGACTGATTCGCTGGTCAAAGTTTCATTTGAGCCGTTGGTTCGCCTCCTGAGAGCGGGAGAAGACAGCGGCCCAGAGAGCGCATTGACCGAAGCCAACCAGACGCCCGAACGAGGCCAACCGTCCGTCGAAAGTTTTATGCACGCCGCGCTGCTGACCCATTGTGGGGCCAACTTTTCGCTCCATTCGCACCCGATCCCGATCTTGGCGCTGGCCTGTCTGCCCAATATCGAGCATATCGTCGTCGCCCGGCTCTTTCCCGATGACGCGGTCTTTTGCGGTCCGGCCACCTGCCTAGTGCCCTATGTCGATCCAGGACTGCCGCTGGCGAAAGAGATCATCAAGCAAGTCGATCGCTTCAAAGCCAAGCACGACGGCTGGCCAAAGGTTATCCTGCTCCAAAACCACGGTCTTATCACCTTGGGCCAGACTGCTAACGAGGCGATGGCGGCTCACCAGATGGCGGTCAAGGCTGCTCAAGTCTGGCTGGCCGCGCTCGCTGCTTCCGGCGATGTCGCCGCCTTGCCTCAGGACGAGGTGAAGCGAATCTTGTCCAGAGAAGACGAAAAGCGCCGGCAGAAGATGCTCTGGGGCGATTTGTGATCCTCCCCAAGACTTTTTGGCAGTGGCGTCTTTATGGCGCCGGGTTAGAAAGCCTGCGGCTTGAAGAGGTCGAGCTGCGACACCCGGGCGCGGGCGAGGTTCTGGCTCGAATCGATGCTTGTGGGATTTGTTTTAGCGATGTCAAAATTGTACGACTAGGCGGCGACCATCCGAGACTTCGCGGCCGAGACCTTAGCCGTCATCCTGTGGCGATGGGGCACGAGATCTGTTGCACGATCGTCGAAGCGGGCGGCGATGTGGCCAGTAGATTTCCCATCGGATCGCGCTGGACGGTGCAGGCGGACGTGTTTCACCAAGGTGTCGGCAAAGCGGTCGGCTATGCGCTGGAGGGCGGCTTTGGCGAGTATACGATTTTTGGCGAACCGGTTCTGAACGGAGACGAGGGCTGCTACCTGATCCCCGTTGCCGACAGTGTGTCGGACGAGGCCGCTGCGCTGATCGAGCCATGGGCCTGCGTGGCCGCCGCGTTGAGAATAGAACCCCGAACTGCGCCCAAAGAGGGCGGAAAAATGGCCATCGTCTGTGCCGAATCGCCACAAGCCGCTTATACGTTTTCTGGCTTGACGGGCCCAGTCGTCTATTCCGGCCCAGAGGGCGGTGTTCGATTCGATGTTCCGGCAATCACAAAAGAAAAATGGCAGGACAGCGCGCCGTTCGACGACATCGCACTCTTCGGAAATCTGCCTGACGAGACGATCATCGAAGCCCAGACCCTCCTCAATCGCGGAGGCGTCTTGGCCATCGTCAGGCACGGCGCAGTGTCGGGTCAATTAGACTTGGGACGCATCCACTACGACGGCATCGCCGTCTGCGCCACGACGAATTGGGACGCTCGCGAGGCCTATCGCCGCAATCGTTCGTCGCGATTAACGCCGGGCGGTCGGCTCATGCTCTTTGGCGCGGGAGGGCCGATGGGTCGGATGTTCGCCGAGCAGGCGCTGTCGTTAGATCGCCCCCCAACGCTCATTTGCGCGGTCGATCGACATCCCGACCGGCTGCGCGCGCTTAAGGAGTTCGTCGGCGATCGCGCTAGCCTCCGATTGATCGACACCAGCGACGCCGACTGGATCGGACAAGCCCGCTCTTTGACGAACGGTGCAGGTTACGACGAGATTGTCTACCTCTCGTCCTCTCCCGATTCGATCGCCGACGCTTGGTCGCTAATCGGATCGGAAGGCATCTTGAACCTCTTTGCGGGCATACCTAAAGGTCAGTTAGCGGACTTCGACCTAACGCCAATGCTGGCTCGGCACGCCCGAATCTTGGGCAGCAGCGGATCGACCATAGCCGACATGGCAGAGGTCGCCAGACTGACCGAAGCCGGAAGACTGTGTCCAGAGAGAATAGCCGCCGCTGCCGGGGGATTAGCCGCAGTCAAGGAGGGCGTCATAGCGACCGCCGAGCGTCGATATCCAGGAAAGATCGTGATCTATCCGCAGCAGCGAGATCGTCCTCTCAGATAAACCCATCAAGGTCGATGTCTGGAAGGTCGTCTTCGACCTGCTCGATGATCGACATCGTAAATCGCAATCGACCGCCAAACTCCTCTTTGGCCATCCGGCCGATCTCCAGCGCCTCGTCCATTTTGCCGCCCGCCAGCAAGGCAACCAGGGTCAGCGCATACAGATCGTCCAAGTTCTTAATCGCGGTCGCTTCATCGTGTCCGCTCATCCAGCCATAGCCGTTCACGGCGTCCCAGCAACGCCTGACCCAATGAATGCAACGCGCCTTTTGGCCGCTGTACCATTCAACGCCCACCATGCCCTTTAGGGCGCCAAAATGATCGCCTTTTAAGGTCAAGGCTTTTCGAAACCAAGAGCGCGCCTGCGCGTAGTGATCCAACTTGCATAAAGCTTCGCCCATGCGAACGATCGGTTCCGGGTCGTAAGGGCTCAAACGGCGCCAGGTGTCTAGATATTCGAAGTGCCGCTCGTCATCGTCTATGGCAGCCGTTTCGTCGGCCAAGCAGGCAAGCGCGATAATAGAGAGCTCTCTTGCCCGATCGACGATCAAGTCGTCGCCTATCAGGGTCATCGGCAGCGTGTTCTCCAACGCGCGCGCATACCATCCTCGATCGATCAGGCCTCGAGCTTCCTCGCATAGCGCCATCGCTTCAAAATGAAGCCGCGCGCGGTCGTGATCGATAGTTTCTGAGAGCAGATTGGCCGCGGCTAGCGCCGCCTTGCTCGGGGTCGACTTTGTCTTTGCCATAGTTTAGGGCGCCTCCGTTTATCCTGAGCGCCAGCGAACGTTCTGTCGATATTATGCATTACGAAGGCTCAAGTCCAAACGTTTCGGGGGCAGAGCCGGTAAACTTACAGACAGCAAGAGCAACCATGAAGCGATACTATATCACGACGCCGATCTACTACGTCAATAGCGATCCGCACGTCGGTACCGCATTGACCACCATACTGGCCGACGCGGCCAAACGGTTTCAGCTCTCTCAAGGCAGAGAGGTCATGTTTCTGACCGGCACCGACGACAACGCTCAAAAGAACGTCGAGGTCGCCGAGGCTCTGGGTCTGACTGCCGAAGCCTACACCGCGCAGATGGCCGACAAGTTTCGCAAGGTGTGGGGCGATCTGGACGTCTCCTTCGATCGCTTTATTCGCACGACGGAGGAATCGCACCATCGAACTGTACAAAAGGTGTTCAATCAGTTGCGCGATCAGGGAGACATCTATCAAGGCGTCTACGAAGGCTGGTACTGCGTTTCGGACGAGACGTTCTTCCCGCCGGCCAAGGTCGGCGAAGACCGGCTGTGCCCGAATCCCGAGTGCCGTCGCCCTCTGGAGCATCGACAAGAAGAGAGCTACTTCTTTCGCCTATCGGCCTATGGGGACCGGTTGACCGAATATATCCGATCGCATCCTGAGTTCGTTCAGCCCGACGCCAGGCGGAACGAAGTGCTGCGCTTCATCGAGGAAGGGCTGATCGACACGGCCGTATCGCGCAAAGACGGCTCTTGGGGAGTGCCGATCCCGGGCGAGCCGGGCAAGGTGGTGTACGTGTGGTTCGACGCGCTGATCAACTACCTCTCTGCAACCGGCTGGGCGGACGGCGGCGACGCATGGCAAGAGATTTGGCCGCCTGATCTACAGTTGATGGCTAAGGACATCCTTCCCCGGTTTCACGGCACGATCTGGCCGGCCATGCTGATGGCGCTGGACTTGCCTCTACCGCGCCAGCTCTTCTGCCACGGCTGGTTTCTGATGGAAGGCGAGAAGATTAGCAAGTCGAAGGGCAACGCGGTTCACCCCGAAAAGGCGATCGGCGATCTAATGGCGCTATCCGGCTGCGAGCGTCGGTTTGCGGTCGATGCGTTGCGCTACTACCTCTTGCGCGAGACGCCCATCGATTCGGATGGCAACTTCACCATCGCGGGGCTGCACCATCGATACAACTCCGATCTAGCAAACGATCTGGGCAACTTGACCCATCGTACGCTCTCCATGACGCATCGATATCTGGAGGGCAAGGCTCCCCAAGCAGCGGTCGCGCCGGTTATCGCAGAGAAGATGAAGGAGGCCGCAGAGCAAACCCGAGAAGCCTACGAAAAGTGCGACTTCCCCAGAGGTTTATCGGCCGCTTGGGAGCTAATTCGCGCCGTCAACCTCTATTACGATGCGGAGGCGCCCTGGAATCTGGCCAAGAACGGCGATCTTGCCGGCGCGGGCGCCGTTCTGTACAGCGGTTTGGAGGCATGCCGCGCGCTCTCCATTCTGGCGCGTCCCGTCTGCCCCAATGCCGCAGTCGAGATCGCCCGACAGCTTGACGTTCCGCACGATGCGCCTTGGGAAGACGCATCGAAAGTCGGTTGGATCCCGGCTGGCCATTCCGTCCAATCGCCCATGCCCATTTTCCCGCGGATCGATCCCAATCGCAAAACCGAAGCGCCTCAGGAGCCAGCAAAGGAAGCCAAAATGAGCAACGAGATCACCCTAGACGATTTTAAGAGAGTCCAACTCCGGATTGCCACCATCAAGGCGGCCGAGCCGGTGCCCAATGCCGATAAGCTTCTCAAGCTGACGCTGACCTTGGGCGACGAAGAGCGCCAGATCGTGTCCGGCATCGCAGAGGAGTATGCGCCCGATCAGCTTGTGGGCCGCCAGATAGCCGTTGTTACCAACCTAAAGCCTGCGACCATCCGTGGCGTGGTCTCCGATGGAATGTTGTTGGCCGCCGACGTTGACGGCAAAGCAATCCTGCTGTCGCCCGATAGCAATGTTCCCGACGGCAGCCCTGTGCGCTAACTATCGCTCAAAGGTGATCGACGCCTGCGCCCACCAGTTCGCCTGACCAGCGGTAAACGAACGGCCGCCCTCTATCAACAGCCATTCGTTGGCTTGATACCGCAATCCGGCCACAGTTACCGCTCCCGAACCGATTTCGGCGCTCTTGTCGTTCCACCCGTACAGCGCTACGAAGGGACGAACATCGCCGAGACCTGTGTATTCCGCCTGGCCGAACCCAAACCAAAATTCTGGCGCACCCGAGAGGCGCACCGCTTCGCCCGAAAGCGCGATAGGCCCAAGAGAAATCAGAGCGTCCGCTCCCGCAATCTGGTTGTGCGATGTGCCGTAACTGATTCCGTCGCCCCAACCGGCCGATACGCCCAGCGTTGCCGAATCGGTCGGAGCCCATTCCGCCCGCGCATAGGCGTTGCCTCGCCTTAGAGCCTCGTTTTGCACGAGCGCTATCGATACCTTCGCCTCGCCAATCGACGCATCGAGCATCGCGCCGGGCTTTGATTCGTACTGCCACTCCTGCAACCCGAACGGTATCCAAAACCGGCCCGCGGTCAATCCTGCGCTAGGGGACAAAGGCGCGCGAAGATAGCCCTCCACCAGTTGTCGAGCGGAAGCGACATCCTCTACGCGACCTAATCCGAGCGAACCGTAGGCCGTCCAGCCGTTGACCTCGGCGCGCATATAGACGAGAGACGGATAAGCCGTCTCTCGTCCAGCCCAAAAACCATGAAAGAAACTGCGATAGCCGGGAATGTCGCTGGCCCCGGCATAAAGCTCGGCGCCGACGTTGACTGTAGGTTGCGCCCATACCGATTGAAGCGTTACTACGGCTATGATCAAAGTTCTCATCTCAACACCTCAACGGCAATTATCGGCGTCCTGTTGCTCGGCTGTCATAATACGCATGTCTACAAATGAAGCCGACCTTGACCATCATAGCCGGACCGGCCCGGTCTGGCAAGACTTGGCATTGCATCGAGCGAGCGATCGGCGCTCGCTCTCCGACGCGGGTCGTCTTCCCGACATCGTCTGCCGCTGAGACGGCCCAAAGCGCACTGGCCGCATCCGGATACGAAGCGCCCAACGCCAGTTTTCAAGACTTTCTGGGCTTGATCGGCGACCTGGCCAAGTTAGAAGCAAACCTGCCTTTGGAGATCGATCCCGCGAGGCGAGCTGCGCTCTGTGGGCGCATCTGTCGGCTGGAACTGAAGTCCGATTCTTTCTTTGGCAAGGTGCGCGAGATGCCCGGCTTTCACGCGCGTCTCTGCCGATTCTTTGACGACCTGACCATGGACGGCTTGGACGCCGATGCCTTGGAGCTAGCCTCGGAACTAACCGCCAAGGGTCATGCGCCGCCGGAGCTTGGGCTTGACAAGGAGCCGATTCGCGACCATTGGCTGCTCAAGATGCGCGAACTGGCCAGCCTCTGGCGCGAGTATCGCAAAGCGCTGAAGGAAGGCGGGCGATGCGATCTGGCCGACCTCGTTAAGGCCGCGCACGAAGGAATAGAGAAGGCCAGAACGTTGCCTTTCGCCCAGTTGATTTTAGACGGGTTTGAGGGGTTGCGCCGAGTCGAAGCGGCCATCCTCAAGCAACTGGCGCTTCGGAGAGTTCGATTGGTCATGACCATTTTGGACGATCCCGATCGCCCGCGCCTCTTTGCCGTGTGCCAGCGGTTCTTGGCATCGTTGTCGCTCGACTTCGATCTCGACGTTCACTCTCTGCCGGCCAAGAAGAAAGGCAGTCAAGCCCTGACCCTCTTAGAGAGGCGCCTTTTCGAAAGCATTGAGCAGCCAGGCATGGTGGACGAGGCCGACGTTACCATCCTAGATGCGCCGAGCGTATTGGCCGAAGTCGAGAGCATCGTACGCACTGTCCGCAAGCTCATCGATTCAGGCGCTAAGCCAGAACAAGTCGCGCTTATCGTGCGCGAGCCGGAGCGATATCGACCATTCATCGATTCCCTTGCGGCAAGATACAGCGTGCCCATCAACGGATCGGCTCAGGAGCCGATCAGCCACAGCCCGATCGGCCGTCGCGCCGCAGAGCTTCTCGACCTGCTCACATTGCCGCTCACCAATCAGCGGCTAACGTCATGGTTTTCTTCGGCATTCTGGAATCTGTCGAGATCCGACCAAGCCGCCTTGAGACGAGCCTCCCGTCGATTGCGCAAGGGCGATGAGCTGACAAACGCAGTGCCCGAACGGTACGAAACGGCCAAGCAATACGCGCAACAGTTGTACGCCCATCGCAAAGCCTTCTTAGCGACTTCGCTGGGCGCGTCGCCGCCAGCCCGTATTTTCGACGCGTTTCAGGAGGCGCTGAAAGCGCTTCTGTTGGGCAAGACTCCTCACCTGGACCCCAGAGAGGCTGCGGCGAGCGAAGCGCTCCATCGCACAGCTGCCGCTCAGAGCGAGTATTTGCCGCCCATGTCGGCGCGCCAATGGTCCGAGGCCATGTCCAGGCTCTGGCGCGAGACGCGGTACGCGTACCAATTGGGACAGAGCGGCGTCCGCCTCATCAGCCCAGACGAACCCGATCTAGGGTCGATGGAGATCGCCTTCATGCTGGGCGTGAAGGAGGCCATCTATCCGAGAAGGGTGGCCGACGACCCGTTCTTGGGCGAGGCCGAGCGCGCCGCTCTGAGCCAAGCGATAGCAGGCAACCCGGATGCCTTTCCAGACCTTTCGCCTCGCTTCCATCTTCGGAATCGACAAGACCATGCCGATTTGGAGCGACTGCTCTTTTATCGTGCGGCGGCCGCGCCGAACAAGTCTCTCTGGCTATCCTTTCCTCGCGCGGACTCCGAAAGCGAGGAACTGGCGTCTTTCTTCATCGGCGACGTTCAGCGCGCGGTCGGGCCAGGCGGCTATCGAACTTTGTCTCTTCGCGTTGACGACATCTGTCCTCCAGAGTTTGTCGCGAACGACTTCGATGCTCAATTGCGCGAAGCGATCGAGAGCGACCAACTCGACCCGTTGCCCAGTTTTGCTCTACAGGATCCCGCCGCCCGAGACTTTATCGCTAAAGTAGACCGAATCTTCTCCGTCAGAGAGTTAGAAACGCTGGGCGCGTGCCCCTTTCGCCACTTTGCCCAACATCGCCTTCGGCTGCGCACCGAACGCTATGGTATGAGCATCGACCAGATCGGCGATCTGGCGCACCAAGCCATTCAGCGAGCCTACAAGAACCTGCCCCCCGAGGCCGACGCCGCTACGCGCGCCAAAGAATTGATCGAGGAGCTCGACCGACTAATGGCCGAATCGCCCTTGCCCGGCGAGGAGTGGCAGCTCATGCTCATCAAAGAGTATTGCGAGGAGCTCTTGCGCCTCCTGGCCGAGCGGGAATCGCTCTATCAGGAGCAGTTTCAGACCGAGCCTCTGGCTTTGGAATGGGCGTTCGGCATGAAACCTCGACCCGATATCGACCCCAGTTCTGTCGCGCCTCCGTTGGAAATCCGGTCGCAACACGGATCGGTCTTTGTCAGCGGCATCGTCGACCGAGTCGACCGAGCGGGCGATGCCATGATGGTGATCGACTATAAGCTCACAGGCTCGAGCAATCTGAACGACGACGCGGAGATGAGATCCCTGCAGCCCATCTTCTATTCCCGCGCCGTGCGGGAGAACCTGGGCGCCAAACAGGTCGTCTTCGCCTTCGATTCCCTAACCGAAGCCAAACGCGCCCGAATTGTGCCGTTCGAACTCTCAAAGCAGTTCAATCAGATGGATTGGGAAAGGCAATCTCGAGGCAGGTTGATCGAGCTCCGACCCAACATCCGGTTGAAATCCATCGAAACAAGAGCGGAACAGCATGTCATCGGATTGGTCCAGCAGCTCAAGAACGCGGAGATCGCGGCACAGCCTGGCGACCATTGCGCGCTCTGTCCGTACGGCGACTTCTGTCGGATGGCGCAGCGCTAGAAAAGGCTCTTTTGGCTGGCTTCTCGGCGCAGCAGCTCTCGCTTGACCTCTATACCGCCGCCAAAACCGGTCAGGCTTCCGTTCGAACCGATCACTCGATGGCATGGAATGATGATCGGAATGGGATTCTTGGCGCAGGCTTGACCGACGGCTCTTGCCAGCGTTGCATCGCCCAGCCGCAGCGCCAAATCGCCATAGGTGGCCGTCTCGCCGTAGGGAATCTCGATGAGCATCTTCCAAACGGCCTCGTGCATGGGCGGGCCATGGGTTACCAGTTTCAGGTCGAAAACCGTTCTTTGGCCTGCAAAGTAGTCGTCTAATTGCCGGCGGGCGTCGCTATCCGATTCGGGCGCATCGATCGGTTCAAAGAATAGACCGTACACGGCGCCCTGCGCGTCCAAGCTCAGCGTCCAAGGTCCAAACGGCGATTCATACCGATGCCGCGATATCGCTTCGATAGTAGGCCCCCTCAAAGTGAATCTTGCCTGCGGCTTCGTAAGCCGCTTTTCTGGCTTCAGTCAGTTCCGATCCGACGCCCACAATGCTCAATACTCGTCCACCGTTGGTTACAATCCGACCGTCCTTGCGCTCCGTGCCGGCATGAAAGATCAGAGCGCCCGGAACCCTTGCCGCCTCTTCCAAACCCTCGATCGGAAAGCCCTTCTTATACTCTCCAGGGTAGCCTCCCGAAGCGATGGTTACGCAAACGGATGCTTGACGCTTGACCGTAACGGAATCTTTTGGCAATCTCCCCTCTGCCGAACCTACTAAGAGCGGCAAGAGGTCCCCATCGACCAGCGGCATGAGCGCCTGAGTCTCCGGGTCTCCAAACCGGCAGTTGTACTCCAGCGCCATCGGCCCATCGTCGGTCAGCATCAACCCTGCGAAAAGAGCGCCCGCAAAAGGCTCCCCAGCATCCCGCATCGTCTTAAGAATTTGTTGCACGCAGGTCTCCAGACACTCCGCAGCAAGTTCGGCAGAAACATCGGGCAGAGGCGAATAAGCGCCCATGCCCCCCGTGTTAGGGCCGCGATCGTCGTCCAGCGCGCGCTTGTAGTCTCTGACCATAGGCAAGGCGGCTGCTCGTTCGCCGTCGCTGATAACGATCAACGACGCCTCGCGCCCTTCCAATCGATCCTCGATCACGATGGTATGGCTGATGGCCAATAGTTGATCGACCGCGTCTTCGGCATCGCCAAGGCTCTCCGGCACGATGACTCCCTTGCCCAGCGCAGGCACATCCGCCTTAACGACCTGCTTTCGGACGCTAAACCGCTGACGAAGATGATCCTTGGCCGCGCCGCCGTCTTGAAACGCTTTGCTTTCTGCCGTCGGTATGCCGGCCTTGGCCATTAGGCGCTTAGCCAGCGCTTTGCTGCCTTCGATCTGCGCTGCGCGCGCGGAAGGCCCAAACGCCAGGATGCGTTCCTCTCGCAACGCATCGGCCATTCCTGCGATCAAAGGCGCTTCTGGGCCAATGACGACTAAGTCGATACGCTCATCTTTGGCAAAACGGACGATGGAGGCGACCTCTTCGACCGCGATGATGACGCGCTCGCCCTCGCCGCCGCCGTTCCCCGGCGCAACGAAAAGTCGGTCGCAATCGCTGCTTTGGGCGATCTTCCAGGCCAAGGCCTGCTCGCGCCCGCCCGAACCAACGACCAGCAGTCTCATCCCACGCCCAGAGATTCGGCGGTGATGCTCCCAGCTTGCGCCTTCGCGCGGATCAGCTCTTCCAGCGTGTCCGACACCGGATCCAGCTTCTTCTCGTCGTGGCTGACCGCTAATCCCATTCTCAGCGCGCCGCCCGCATCGTAGCGAAGCTCTGCAAATTCGCCCGCTTGCACATCCCCCACATACCGCACGCCGGCCGGATTCTCCGGGTCGCCGCGCAGAATCATGCTGATGTCGTGCACATCGGACCAAAAGTACGGCACTCGGTCATAGGGTTCGTTCGCGCCCGCCATGTTCGCCCCAGCCGCTAGCCCCTGCCAGCGAGCGTTCAGATGATGCTCGATGTGCCAACGCTTGCCCATCGCAATATCTTCAAAGTTCGCAATGTCGCCGCAAGCCCACACGTTCGGATCGGAGGTCTGCAGGTACGAATCGACGCTAACCCCATGTTCGGGGCTTCCCTCTAGACCAGCGCCTAAAGCAAGTTCAGTGTTCAACGCGGCGCCGATCGCGACGACAACCGCTTTGGCAGGATGCTCGACGCCTTCCTCGGTGGTTACGACCAGTCCGCCGTCTCTCGCCTCGATCGAACTCGCCGCATCGCCCAAATGGAACGCAATGCCTAACTTTCCGAAGTGGCTCTTCAGGAATTCTCCCGTCTCCGATCCTGCAAATCGCGGCCAAAGGTGCGCATTGCGCTCTATCAGCGTGGCCGGAACGCCCAACTTGGCGCACGCCGCCGCCACTTCCATGCCAATGTAGCCGCCCCCTATGATGACCAACGGCTGGCTCTCGTGTATGGCTTGCTTGATCGCCGCGCTCTCTTCCAATCGCCTTAGATAGTACACGCCCGGCAGATTGCCGCCGTTCTCAAATCGCCTTGAACCCGATCCGGTCGCGATCAGAAGATTCTCATACTCGATCTCTCGGCCGTCTTCCAGCTGAACTCGCCGATGGGTTCGGTCGATCCGCTTAGCTTGGCATCCGATTATCAGTTCGATCTTGTTGTCGGGATAAAAATTGTCGAACTTGCTGTAGGCGTCGTCGAACTGCCACTCATCCTTGAACAGCGCAGGCTTCGAGAGCGGCGGGCGGTCGTAAGGGGGATGGTTCTCTCCGCAAACGATGGTGATCCCGCCTTCGGTATCGTGCTCGCGTATGGCCATCGAGCATGCGGGCCCGGAGACGCCGCCCCCAATGATCAGATATCTGGTAGAGAGGCTCATTATCGGCGATTCTACCTAACGCGCTTTCGCTCGGGCATGTGGGTGGCGATTGTAAAGAGCAGTGCCCCGGCTAAAAGTAGCACAAACGACTTTCGATACCACTCGAACAGCCACGGCTGGCAAAGCCCCACAATTCCCGCTAGGATCAGCACGACCGACAGCGGCTCTAAGTATCGTCTCATCGTATCGCCTCGGTCGATTCGGGGTCGAACAGGCAACTCCGTTCTGGCTCGAACTCGGCCCATAGCGGTTGCGAGATGCTCGGCAGGTAGCTGGGCGCGGTTCGCGCTTTTACAATCTGGTCGCCCACCTTGATGTTGACGATGTTTTCTGAACCCAGCGGCTCCACGACGTACACTTCGCACGGCACGGCGCCGTCTTTGGTCTCGGCGTGAAGCCGAATGTCCTCGGGGCGCACGCCGTAGATGCACGCCTTGCCCGGCTCGACTTGACCCAACGTGGAAGAGGAGAGATGCAAAGGGATCGGCGGCCCATGCTCGATCTCCAAGGATGCCTTGTCGGCCGAGAGAACGCCTCGTATGAAATTCATTGGAGGGCTGCCGATAAATCCGGCTACAAACAGGTTCTTGGGCGTGTTGTAGACCTCCATCGGCGTGCCGTCTTGTTGGATCTTTCCCTCGTTAAAGACAGCGATTCGGTCGCCCATAGACATCGCTTCCATCTGGTCGTGCGTAACGTAGAGGGTCGTCGCGCCTAGATCGGTCTGCAGCCGTTTGAGCTCCGCGCGCATGATCGTGCGCAATTGAGCGTCCAGGTTTGTCAACGGCTCGTCCATCAAGAAGGCCGCCGGACGCCGTACTATGGCGCGACCTAACGCCGCTCTCTGCTGTTCGCCTCCTGAAAGCTGGTTCGGTTTTCGACCGAGCAACCGAGCAATCTGTAAGGTCGCGGCAGCCTTCTGAACGCGCTCGTCCACCTCGGCCTTCGGCGCGCGCACGGCTCTCAGAGGAAAGGCCATGTTGTCGTAGACCGTCAGATGAGGGTAGAGAGCATACGATTGAAACACGAACGCGATGTCCCGATCGGCCGGTTGCAGTTTTGTAACGTCGCGGTTGTTGATCTCGATCCGGCCCTGCGTGGTCTGTTCCAGCCCGGCTACGCATCGCAAGGTGGTCGTTTTGCCGCTACCCGACGGCCCCAAAAGCGCCACAAACTCTTTGTCCTTTACATGAAGGTCGATGCCTGCGACGGCCACCACCTCGTCGTACTTCTTGACCAATCCATGGACGCTGATCGACCCCATTGAAGGCCAAGATTTCGCCGCGCTAACCCCGCTTCCTTTCGAGAGCAGTATAATCGACAGCCGTGTTCCGGTTTGAACTGCTTAAAGAGAGCCCTCAAAGCCATGCCCGATTAGGTCGACTGACCACTTCTCACGGCGAAGCAGAAACGCCCGTCTTCATGCCAGTGGGCACTCAAGGCTCGGTTAAGGCCATGACTCACGAAGAGTTAGAAGAGATCGGCTTTCAGATCATCCTGGGCAACACTTATCACCTGCACCTGCGACCAGGCGAAGAGTTGATCCAGCGTATGGGCGGTCTGCATCGCTTTATCGCATGGAGCCGCTCTATGCTGACCGACAGCGGCGGATTTCAAGTCTTTAGCCTTTCAAAAACTAGCAAGATCGACGACGACGGGGTCGAGTTCCGTTCGCACATCGACGGCTCGCTTCATCGCCTCACGCCCGAAAGCTCCATAGCGATCCAAACCGCGCTGGGCGCCGACATCATCATGGCCTTTGACGAATGCCCTCCATTCCCAGCCGATTATGACCAGGTAGCAAAGGCGGTCGAGCGAACCTACGCCTGGGCCAAGCGCAGCAAAGCCGCTTGGCAAAGCGAGAATCAAGCCCTGTTCGGCATCGTCCAGGGAGGCGTGCACGAGGAACTTCGCCAACAGAGTTTAGAGCAGATCGCCGGACTCGATTTTCCCGGCATGGCGATTGGCGGCGTGTCGGTCGGCGAAAGCACCGAGGATGTGCGCCGAATCACGCAGCACACGGCTCCTAAAATGCCGAAAGACAAGCCTCGCTATCTGATGGGCGTCGGTACGCCGGAGGATATTCGCCATGCGGTTTCGTGCGGCGTCGATATGTTCGATTGCGTGTTGCCGACTCGCTTGGGTCGCCACGCCGCTGCCTACACATCGATTGGCAGGATCAATCTCAAATCAGCCCAAAACGCCGAGTTAGACGAACCCATCGACCCGGCGTGCGAGTGCAAAGTTTGCCGCCGTTATTCCCGTGCGTATCTTTGCCACCTTTTCCGTGCCGCCGAGATCACGGCCTATCGATTGACGACTTACCATAACCTTTGGCATTACGCGCGGCTGATGGATCAGATACGAAGCGAGATCGCAGACGGAGCGCTCTAATCCTCTGAAAACTCGTCTGGCGATCGATAAACGCCCGTCAACTGCTTGACGATCTGGGAAAGGAGGTCGTTCAGCAAAGAGCTTGCTCCGAACCGAAACAGATCGGGTGTCAGCCAATCGGGCCCCAGCGTCTCGCGCACCATTACCAGATAGCGAACGGCGTCCTTGGATGTTCGGATCCCCCCAGCCGGCTTCATGCCCACTCGCCGACCGTGTCGATCGTAGAAATCGCGGATTGCCTCTAACATGACCAATGTAACGGGCAAAGTGGCCGCGGGCTGTACCTTCCCGGTGCTGGTCTTGATGAAATCGGCTCCGGCCGCCATCGCGATCTCGGAGGCTCGGCGCACACGGTCGTAGCTGCCCAATTCGCCCGTTTCTAAAATGACCTTTAGATGAACCTCTGAGCCGCAAATCTCCTTGGTGCGCACAATCTCGTCGTAAACCGTACCGTAATCGCCCGACAAAAACGCGCCGCGATTGATCACCATGTCGATCTCGTCCGCGCCCTGATCGACCGCGTATCGAACGTCTTCTTGACGCAGCGAGAACGGCTTTTGCCCAGCCGGAAAATCGGTCGCCACGGACGCCACCTTGACCGTCGAGCCTTCTAACCCGCGCTTGGCGACGGAGACAAACATCGGATAGACGCAAACTGCCGCTACCGGCGGAGCGGCGACCAACGACGCATCCGGCATCCCTGACCGCGGCTGATAGGGCCGAACGGCCTTGGCGCACAAACGCTGGACTTTGCCCTCAGTGTCCATGCCTTCCAGCGTGGTCAGATCGCACATCGCGATCGCCAGTCGCAAGGCGTACAGTTTGCTCTCTTTCTTGATGCTGCGCTTGCTCAGCCAGGCCGCCCTCGCTTCCAATTCGACCGCATTGATGGCGCAGCGCTGCTTGAGCGCCGAGTCGAGCGTCGGCTCTGCGGCTCCTCGTGACGGCGCGTCCAATCGGCTGGAGAGGCTCATGGCGGTTGATTATGGCACGATCCTAAGGCACTGGCAGGAGCGCCCGTCGACTACCCAGAAATAGCCTGAAACCAGGTCATGAAGAAGAAGCGACTGATCTCGTTTGCGCTCCTCGCCATCCTCGCAGTCGGATCGATACCGATGCTCGCCCCGTTCGGCTGGATGCTCTCGACATCGCTCAAGACCAAGGAACTGGCCGGAGAGCATCCGCCGCGCTGGATACCCGAGAAAGAGACTGCATTCTTGTTGACCGACGGCCGGCGCGAATCGGTAACCGTGCTGACCGAAACCGCGGACGATCGAATCAAAATCCGCACGGCGCAAGGCGAGACGTTGTTCGTCCCCATCGACAGGGTTCAGCGGGAAAGACGGGTCGCGATGCATTGGGAGAACTATCAGCGCGTCTTTCAACCCAGCGCCGCCCACCAGGACGAGGACTTTCCCCGTTACCTCTTAAACACCTTGCTGATTGCGATTCTGACGGCAATGGGTCAGGCGCTCAGCAGCTCCTTGGTCGCTTTCGGCTTCGCACGGCTGCGTTTTTGGGGAAGCGGTCCGCTCTTTGGCGTCATGCTAGCCACGATGATGATCCCGGGGCAGATCGGCATGATACCGACCTTCATGATCTTCCGCTGGCTCGGCTGGATCGATACTTTTTTGCCGCTCATCATACCGGCATGGCTGGGCAGCGCCTTCTTCGCCTTTCTCTATCGCCAATACTTCATGTCGATCCCGTTAGAAATGGACGAGGCCGCCAAAGTAGACGGCGCGACGCCGCTCCAAATCTATTGGCACGTGTTGCTGCCAATGGCCAAGCCGGTTACGGTTACGGTCGGCGTCTTTAGCTTCTTGGGCGCGTGGAACGAGTTTCTCGGTCCACTGATCTATCTCAATTCCGATCACAAGCGCACGCTCTCGCTGGCCTTGGCCAAATTTCAAAGCGCATACGGCGCCGACGTGCCGGCGCTGATGGCCGCGGCTACACTGATGCTGTTGCCAGCCCTCGCTATCTACTTCTTTAGCCAGCGCGCCTTGACCGAGGGCCTCAACATCGGTGGCGTTAAGGGGTAGAGAGCGTTTTTACAAGCCTTTCTCTGACGAACAGCTGTAGTTGCTCGTTCTGAGCCGCTTCTGTCAAACGCCCTTCCGGGATGTGAAAAACCCGCTCGGTGCTATGCGCCTTCGACTTTTCAAGCCTCTCAAATGCGACCTTGACGTACTCCGGCTTGTTGTCGATGACGACCACGTTGCGTCCCAAGCCCTCTGCCGCTAGCGCGGTCGTGCCGCTTCCGCCAAAGGGGTCCAGAACCCAATCGCCCTCTTTGGTGAACAGTTTGATAAAAAACTCTGGCAGTCCGACCGGAAAGGCGGCCGGATGCCCCATGTTCTTGCCGACCAGCGGCGCCTCGACCACATTGCCCGGTAAAACGTGCTGTTTATCGACCCACTTGCGAAGATCGCGACCAAATCCGCTGTCGTTCTCGCTGTTGTGCCGTTCGGCGCTCTTGCCGTTCAGTTTAGCCAATCGCTTGGGAGCCCAATCGCCGATCGGCTTGCGAACGGCATCCTGATACATGGCAAACTTCGCACGCTTGGTGAGATGAAAGCAATACTCCCACTCGTCGCGCAACCGATTGGGCCAGTAGCCGGGCATCGCGTTCGGCTTTAGCCAAATGTAGTCGTCGATGCAGCGCCACCCCATCTCTTCCAGCGCCAAAACGGTGCGCCAGACATAGCGGTTGCGAACGCCGTTTACCACCTTGTCTTTGATGTTGAGCACAAACGAGCCGTCGTCGTCCAGCGCGCGCCAAAACTCTTCGGCAAAGCGACAAAGAAAATCTGGAAAGTCGGCTGGCGAGATGCTGTCGTAATGCCTCTTCCTCGCGTCCGCATACGGCGGCGAGGTTACGATCAGATTGAAGAAGCCGTCTGGATAGGCTTTCAACGCCTCTCGCGAATCGCCAAGGATGACGGTGGTTTGGGTCAATCCGATCTCACCCCGCAGAAGAGTTTGACCAGTTTCAAGGAATTGTTAAATCGTCCCCTTGAATCCAGCAGCCCTGCTTTCTTGCACTCATCGCCGAAAGAATCAAGGACCTCTCGTGGCACCTGGCTTATCCTTGCAGGCTCTGCCTTCTTAGTCAATAGCACATCTAACACCGCAGAAACCACTTCCTCATAAGATAATGCAGTAAAAAAAGGCCAGAAATAATCGGAGCGCCAGATTTCAGTGTTGAACGAGTGAGGCGTGTCCGTCGACTGATTGCGCTTAATCAATCTTTGTCCTCGATCCATTGCAATACCAAACACACAGAGATAAGGCCCGGTCCGATTCTTGTCTTTCATTGCAACACCTTCAAGGGCCGCGATCGCCTTCGGCCAATCCTGGCCGCCCATTGTGTTGACCCTATTCTTGACCGAAACATAGATCGAAATCGCAGCTTGGGGATCGTCCAGATTGGCGAGAGTGACGGTAAAGTCGGCCTCTTGCTTACCCAGATCGGAGACGGAAGTAAACCGAGCACAATGGCTGGCAGCGTCCTTCGCGATGAACTGATAACGCCAACCCGAGTTCATTCGTTCCTTTTGTAACGTCCTCAGATGGAACTGCTCTTCTGCAACTTCACTATAATGTCGGTCAAGACATTGGTAGGCAGTGGAGGCAGGATCGCCGCAGTACTTTTTGAAGTACTTGAACAGTTCTCGACCAGCACGGCTGTAGGTGGACGCAACTTGCTCAGGAGTCGCGTCCTCGTGCAGATTAAACGCCTCTCGGCTGGACTTCTGATTGGCCTTACGAATTGCGTCTGCAATGATACGCTTCAAGGAATCAACACCGACCCTGTTGGTATGAGGAGCGATCTTAGCGTCGTCCAAGAGCCCTCCCGGTGTTCTTGGGTATGGCTGGATGGTAGATCTCACAATATTAAGAGTTTACCCTGCGGGCCCTGAACCATAATACACCCATGATCGCCGTCATAGCCCTAACTCTTCTCCTCTTCATCGCAGGATGCCAGGAAGAGCCGCGAGCCAAACCGCCCTCCCCAACCGCAAACAAAGTCCTCATCTCGGCCAAACAGCAGGCCGAAGAAGGCGCGATCTACGATGCTTCGTATAGACAGATCCCCTATCCTATGGGCGATGTGTCCGAAGATCGCGGCGCCTGCACCGATGTTGTCGTCCGCGCGCTCAGAGCCGCCGGAAAAGACCTTCAAGCTCTCATTCACAAAGACGCCAAGGCCAATCCGGCCGCTTACCATCGAATCGAAAGAGGCCGCCTCGACAAGAACATAGACCACCGACGCGTGCCCAACCATCTTGCCTTCTTGCGACGACATGCCCAGGCGATCAAGCGCGATGACCTGATGCCGGGAGACTTGGTCTACTGGATTCTGGACAATGGACGCGATCACTGCGGGATCGTATCCGATGCCAAGAACGCACGGGGCGAATGGCTCGTCGTCCACAACTTAAGCCGATGCCAAGAAGAAGACGTCCTAACGCGCTGGAAGTTCGTCGCTGGTTTCCGGTATCCATAAGAGCCATTCTGCGTTATAATCTCCCTAGTAGGAGGGTACTCAGTATGCGAACTTTGTCAGTCTTGTTGCTCGCTTTGCTCGTCGCGCCCGTTCTGGCTCAGAACATGATCATGACCTTTCAGGGCCAGTTGCGAGACAACGGGTCCCCCGCGAACGGGACCTACTCGATGACGTTCGGTCTTTTCTCCGTCGCATCTGGCGGAACAGCCATCGCCACCTTTGGGCCGGTCAATGTAAGCGTCTCCAACGGCCTCTTTACTCAAGAACTGACCTATCCCAGGACGGCCATCAACGGCGGCGCCCGCTGGATCGAGGTTGCCGTTGCTGGCACCACATTGGCGCCGCGATCGAAAATCAACGAAACGCCGATGGCGACCTATGCGCACCAGGCCGGCACCGTGCCTTGGAGCGGCGTTACAGGCGCGCCGATGGGCGCCGATGCTTGGGCTTTTACCCACACCGACATTCGCAATGCCAACGCGGGATTCGTCGGCATCGGCGCCAGAGATCCGGTCGGCGTACTCCATGTGAAAGACGCGTTGGACTTTGACGATCAGATACAGGATTTGCATTCCGGCTATGGATATACAGGCTCGCCTGGCCTCTGGCAAACCTTTCAACCAGGCGTTGCCGGAGAACTGACAGGCGTAACCGTTCTGTTGTATACCAGCCAGGAGTTTCCCGACATCGTTGTCAGAATTCATGAAGGCGAATTGGGCGCGGTTATTGCGGACGAGCGGTTTACACTGCTCGGTCCGGCGGGGTATGCCATTAGACACATCCCCATCACAAGCCGCCCAATGCTCGCGCAAGATCAGACATACACGATTTTCATCGCCACGCCTTGGGGGCAGAGCTACTGGGCGGTGAGAGAAGGCGACTCCTACCCGCGAGGAAGGGCAATCTCTAACGATGCGTTGGATTTCTGGTTCACCACGCACATGAAGACGGGGGATACCGATTCGTTGGTGGCTTCCCGCGGCCGGATCGGCATCGGCACGGTTCAACCCACAGAAACGCTCGATGTTCGCGGCAACGTATTTGTCGACAATGCCGTCAAGCTGAGCGCATCAGACAGACCCATGGTCGTTAGACAGCACACGCCATTTACCGGAGGCAATAAGGCCGGGTATGGCCGCTGGGGGCTTTTCATGGAGCCTGCGCGACTATTCCTGGGGGTGCCCGGCTCTGACTATGGCGGTCCGGGCCGTCTCACCCTGGGCGGATGGCTCGCGGATGGAACCATGCAGCCTTGGCTGACCATTCTCAGCGCCAACGGCAACGTCGGCATTGGCCAAGATAGTCCTGGCTTCCCGCTCAACTTTGCCAACACATTAGGAGACAAGGTGTCTTTCCATGGAAACTCGGGCGCCCACTACGGGATTGGAATACAGGGCGGTTTGCTCCAAATCCACACAGATGTCGCTTCGAGCGACATCGCGTTCGGATACGGAACAAGCGCATCGATGACGGAAGCGATGCGCATCAAAGGCAATGGCAATGTCGGCATCGGCACCAATGCTCCTACGGCGCGCCTGCACGTGGTCGGCGGCGCCATTCGGCCTGCCGTTGGCAATTCTTCCGCAGCTGGCATCTCTTTCCCTTTCGATCCGGGCGGCGGATCTGGCGACGACGCGTTCATCCGCTACTATGTGGGAAGCGGAGAGGACACCAAACTCCTCATCGGCATCAACAACGACTTCGACGACGACCTCTCTTTCTGGCAGGCAGGGGCAGAGAGAATGACCCTCTACAACGGAAACGTCGGCATCGGCACGAACCAGCCTCCATACCGCTTGACCATTCAGGGCGGAGAAATCAGATTCTTAACGACTGGTGGCGCCACCTTATACCGCCTGGCCAACTTCAACGATGCTGGGGAGATGGCAACGCTGGGCCCGAACGGAACGCGAAACACTGTGCTCGGCCAGGACTCCAGCAGCGCGAACAGAGGTCTTTTTGCAGCCTTTGACGATGCTGGAGCAAGTCGGGCATTAGTGTACGTGAACGCCTCAAACCAAGGCATCGTTGCCGCAAACGTCAAGGCCTTCCGCGAGTTCGCGCCCAACGACCCGGAGCACGACTACTGGTACGCCAGTCTGGAAGGCCCCGAGGCCGCCATGTATGTCCGCGGCACCGCGCAACTGATCAATGGTCGCGCTGTCGTCCAACTGCCCGATCACTTTGCCGAAATGGCTGTGGAAGGCACAATGACGGTGCTCCTGACCCCCATGACGGTGAATACGAAAGGGCTCGGCATCGTCAGCCAATCGCTAGCCGGGATCGAGGTGGGCGAACTGGACAACGGCCGGGGCACGTTTCCCTTCCATTGGGAAGCTAAAGCCGTTCGAAAGGGCTACGAAGAGTGGAAGGTGAAGCGACCCTGGTATGAGGTCGGCGTTCATCCGCACGAGCTTCAAGAAGCCTGGGAAGCCCGCCTCAAGTCGATCGAAAGCCAAAAGAACGCCGGAAAGCAGTAGAAGGCGTCTAGGCGCGGCTTGGCGCTAACCAAGCCGCGCCGTGCCTTTGACATACTCGAGCTACTTTGGACGGGTGGAACAGAAATAGAGCGACCCGGTAAGACCGGTAAGACGTTCGGACAACTGCGACACCGTCTCAGCTTTTGCTACCAGTTCGCCTGCGATTGGTTGTCCGTAACGATCCCTCTTAGTCACTCTTATAGCGAGCACAAATCCGTCATTCGCCCGAAGAAGTTCGTCGATGGCCTCAGAACCGACATCTGGCCCAACCGAATCGATTTGCTCCACTTCATGTGCTCAATAATTATCCAGTTCTGTTTACGTTCGTTGCCGCATGGCCGTTTCCTGCTCTTGGCGCGCCTACAACTATTGCTCCCCGCCTTAGTCGCGGCCAGCACAGATTGTAACCCACTTTGCGAAGTCCTGATTCACAAGTTAAGAGTGGGCTCTCTAAGCCCTTGCTTTTTGTCCCCCGTGTATAATCCGCCCATGCCAAAGGAAGGAATAACGACCCGAGAGCAAGATTACGCTCAATGGTATCTCGATATCGTGCAACAGGCCGAGCTGGCCGACTACTCCCCCGTGCGCGGATGCATGGTCATCAAGCCCATGGGGTACGCCATTTGGGAGAACATCCAAAGAGCCCTGGACGACCGCATCAAAGCCACCGGCCACCAAAACGCCTACTTCCCC
Source organism: Armatimonadota bacterium (assembly GCA_013359125.1). Taxonomy (NCBI): domain Bacteria; kingdom Bacillati; phylum Armatimonadota; species Armatimonadota bacterium. The sequence continues at coordinate 151,367 of JABWCR010000003.1, forward strand.
CTCTTCATCCCCATGAGCTTCCTGCAAAAGGAAGCCGAGCACGTGGAAGGCTTCGCGCCCGAGGTCGCCGTGGTAACGCACGGGGGCGGCGAGGAGCTGGCCGAACCGCTCGCCGTGAGGCCCACTTCTGAAGCCATCATTGGCCACATGTTCGCCAAGTGGATCAATTCCTATCGCGATTTGCCGTTGCTCATCAACCAGTGGGCCAACGTCGTGCGATGGGAGATGCGCACCAGGCCCTTTCTGCGCACTACCGAGTTCCTTTGGCAAGAGGGCCATACCGCCCACGCCACCGAGGAAGAGGCCGAGGCCGAGACGCTGATGATCTTAAACGAAGTCTATGCCGACTTTGTCGAAAAGGAGATGGCTCTCCCCGTCTTCAAGGGTCTCAAAACCGATAAAGAGAAGTTTGCGGGCGCTCTTCGCACTTATGCCATCGAAGCGATGATGCAGGATGGACGGGCCTTACAAGCGGGCACCTCGCACAATCTGGGTCAGAATTTCGCCCGAGCGTTCGACATGGTCTATCGCGACGCCAACAACCAGGATCAGCTCTGTTGGACCACCTCTTGGGGCGTCTCCACGCGCTTGGTCGGCGCGCTCATCATGGCGCACAGCGACGACGAGGGTCTGGTCTGCCCGCCCCGCCTGGCGCCGATCCAAGTCGTGGCCGTACCCATCTACAAGAGCGAGGACGAACGCCCCAAAGTGTTAGAGGCGATGGGCAAATTGACCGCCGATTGGCACGGCAAGTTTCGATTCAAAGTCGACGATCGCGATCAGCTGACGCCTGGGTTCAAGTTTAACGAATGGGAATTGAAGGGCGTGCCCCTGCGCGTCGAGCTAGGGCCTCGAGACATCGAGCAGGGAACCGTCGCGCTGGCTCGGCGCGATATGCCGGGCAAGGCGGGCAAGTCGTTCGTGCCTCAGGCTGGCTTGGCCGAGGCGATCGCTGCCATGTTGGACGACATCCAGCAGGCGCTGTTCGATCGCGCTCTAAAGTTTCGAGATGAGAACACGCGCTTTGCCGCTAACTATGGCGAGTTTCAGGCTCTGATCGAGCAGGGTTTTGTGCGCTGCTATTGGGACGGCACGGGCGAGGACGAAGACCGCGTGCAAGAAGAGACCAAGGCGACCATTCGGGTGATTCCATTGGACCAGCCTTCCGATCCGGGCGCCTGTGTGCTCACCGGCAGGACGACCAATCGCCAAGTTGTGTTCGCCCGATCGTACTGATTTTGGGGCGAGATTCGTACTCAAAATTGTGCTACATTCGCGAAGATTCCCGTTCGGCTTGCAACGTCAGAACTTCGACTGGTAGAACCCGCCGCACCTGCGCGGGGTTGGCGGGATCGCAGAAAGGGGCAGCGAAGCGACAAGACATAGACGCCAACGTTCAAGAAATCTGTCTATGTGCCTTGCGCGTCTTGCTCTCTCAGGTCGGGCTCGTACTCCCATTCGCCATCCCTGTACTCGTACTCCCAGTGCTCGTTCGGGTTCTCAGAGACATCCTCCTCCCAGCGCTCGTTCGGGTTCTCAGAGACATCCTCGAACTCGTATCGTCGAGTAGGATCTATCATGGTTACCACCCCCACGATTAGATTCTACCAACGTCTAACTCTTAGTTTTCGAGCGGCGCTAGCAAAAAAAAAGCGAGGGATCGCATCCGTGCGTTTCCCCCGCCCTGTTGCATCCTTAGTACTGCTTGATTACGATTCGTTGCCGCTGAAAAAGGCTTCGAAAGGTATCAGCCCCAGCTGTGCCGCTCGGCGGAACGCCTGAACGCGATTAGTAACGTTTAACTTTTCGTAGATATTGGCCAGGTGAAAGTCCACCGTGCGCTTGCTGACGAAAAGCGCGTCCGCCACTTCTTTGGATGACTTGCCCTGAGCGATCAGGCTCAGCACCTCGATCTCTCGCTTGGTCAGTCTAACCGGCTTTTGTCCGTGCCACTTTCGAAAGCTCATCGTCTTTCCACCTCTCACTCCGTGAGTTGACCGCCGCCTGTATGGGTCTTTCCATAGCCCCAGGCGTTCTTAACATGCCAACTCGCGGTCCAGCTTTAGCGAGGCGAAAAGTTCATCCACCTGCCCCAGCTTCGTTACTGCATGACCTTGATGAAGCAGCCGCCGGCAACCCGGCGAACCAGCCCCATCACCTCCAGTTTGGTCACTTCTACTTGGACAGTCTGGACGGTCAGATTTGTTTCATGAACGATCTCATCGATTCGAACGGGTTGAGAGGTGAGCGCGTCGAGCACGAGACGTTGCTCAAACGAGAGAGTTTTGGCTTTTGGTGCAAAGGCCGCAGTGCGAAGGCCGAGCGGCTCGCACACATCCTCGGGCGAAACGGCCATGCGGGCGCCGTCTTTCAGCAAGGCGTAGCTGCCAGCCAGGTTGGGGTTGTCGATATTGCCCGGCACGACGTAAACATCGCGACCGAGTTCGGCCGCCATGTCGGCTGTGATCAGGGCGCCGCTCTGTTGGGGCGCCTCTACGACGAGCAAAGCGTCGCTGGCCGCAGCGATCAATCGGTTGCGCATGGGGAAGTTGTGCGGATAGGGCGCCATGCCGAAGTAGAACTCGGAGACCAAGGCGCCGTTTTCTTGAATCTGCTCAAAGAGCGCTTTGTTGTCCGCTGGGTAGACGATATCGACGCCGCATCCGAGAAAGGCAATGGTTTGGCCGCCCTCCTCTGCAGCGGCCTTGTGAGCCCGGGCATCGACGCCGAATGCGCCGCCGCTCACGATAATCGCTCCTGCTCTGGCCAATTCGCGCGAGAACTTGTCGGCAACCATGCGTCCATAGGCCGAGGCGCGACGGGTGCCCACTATTCCGACCTTCTGCGCCTCTTCGGTAGGCAGTTCGCCTCGCACAAAGAGCGCGGGAGGCGGATCGGCCAGGTCTCGCAGCGCGGAGGGATAGGCGGGATCGTCCAACAGCACTAGACGCGCACGGCCCGATTCGATCTCGTCCATGGTCGTTGGCTCGCCGGACGCAAGGATCGCCTCGGCATCGGCAGGACGAATGCCATCCGCCGTTATCAGGGCGTCCTTTTTGGCGTCCAAAATCGAATCGGGATCGCCGAATCGCTCCAGCAATGCGTTCCGCTTGCGGGCAGTCAGCTCGACCGACAAGAACCGAAGCCAGGCCGACAGGTCCCGACTATCCATCAGGGGCGCTCCACGAACAGCCACTTCTTTCGGTTGAAATAGGCATAGCCCGCCAAGGCGATGAGGATTGCCGTCAGTCCGTTGGCACAAAGCAACCAAGCTGGCAAGGGCTCCTCGGTCAGCGCGCGGGTTACTCCCAAGTTGCTCTGCTCCACCGTTATGGGCGGCAGCATCAGTTTGCGATAGAGCGTCAAGATCGTTGCGATTGGATTGAGGCCGTGATAGAGGTAAAAGGCGGTCTGTCGATAGGCCTCGGGCACCAGCGAAGCGTGTCGAATCTGTTCGGAAAAGTAGATGACGGGCGACAGAAAGAAGAGCAGCTGCACACCGATCGAGACGAGATATTTGATGTCCTCGTAGAAGACGTTTAGGCTGGCGATGAAGAACGAGAGTCCAAGCGTCAGAAGCAGTTGGGCGATCATCAGTAGGGGCACGAGCAGCATGGTAGCTTGTACGGGCGCCCCGACAAAGATGTGCAGATAGACCAAGAAAACGCCCATCGCCAACAGAAAGTGGATGAAATTGGCAATGATCGCGCTAATGGGCAGAAGCTCTCGCGGAAAATATATTTTTTTGATCACGGGCATATAGGCGAGCACGGTTTGGCTGGAATCGAGCAGCGCGAACTGGAAGAAGGTCCAGGGCAGATAGGCCGCCAGAACGTAGGCCGAGTAGTTAGCGATCTTCATCCCCATCACATGCTTGAAGATGAGCGTCATCACCATGACGGTTACCAAGGGGTTCAGCAGCGACCAGAAGAAGCCCAAGAACGAGTTTTTGTACCGGACGCGCAGTTCTCGAACGACGAGGGTATAGAGAAGCTCGCGAAACTTATAGAGTTCGATCAGCTCGGCGCGCATATCGGGGAGTTAAAAGTTCGACGCTCGCACTCGAAACCCTGCCTGGGCTTTGGCGGGCGATGGGTCATAATTAGGATTGATGTCGAATGCCGAGCCAGAATGCATGATGCACGTGCTGGGCGATTTTCGCCTGGCCGGGGCGGAGCGCTTTGCCGCAAATATGCTTCTCCACCATGATCGTTCAAAGTACACGCCTGTTGGGGTTTGTCTTTATCGAAAGTTGGGCACCAGCATCGAAGCGGAACTCGAGGAAGCGGGTATCGAGGTGCACTACTTGGAGAAGGGCGAGCGAGCGGGATGGGAGCCTGTGCGAAAACTGCGGGCTCTGTTCAAGCAGTATCGACCCGTAGCCGTCAACACCCACATGGACGGACTGCAGTACGCCTTTTTTTCGATGATTCAAGAGCGAGTACCGGCGCGCGTGCACACTTTGCACAACCTAGCCGAAAAGGAAGGCACCAATCGGGGCGGGCGGTTCTTTCGTTGGCTGGCGTTCAAGGCGAGAATCGGCGGCATCGCACCGGTCTCCATTGCACGGGAAGTGCAAGACAGCGTCAAGCGATTCTATGGAAACATCGACTCCCCGTTGATCATGAACGGCGTGCCGGTGGCTCGGTATCAAACGCCGGAAGGCACGGGCGCGACCTGGCGAGAGGCGAACGGCTTTTGCCCCGAATGCCCCCTGCTGCTGCACATTGGGCGTTTTATGAGCCAGAAGAACCACGAGATGCTCTTGAGAAGCTTCGCGCGCGTCGTCAAGGAGCACCCCAGTGCGGTATTGGCCATGGCGGGCTGGGGCGAGTTGGAGGATCAGACCCGAACGTTGGCCAACGAGCTGGGACTGGGCGAGAGCGCGCGGTTCCTAGGCCAGCGAAACGACGTGCCAGAAATGTTAGCGGCTTGCGACGCGCTGCTGCTGCCGTCGCATTACGAAGGAAACCCGCTAGTTGTGATGGAAGCGATGGCTGCCGGTCGTCCGGTGATCGCGACGGCGGTTGGCGGCGTGCCGGAGCTGATCGAACACGGGGTATCGGGCCTATTGATGCCGCCGGGCGATGAAGTTGCGTTTGCAACCGCCGTTACCGATCTGTTGACAAACCAAGAGAAGCGGCTGAACATGGGTCTTGCAGCTCGACAAAGGGCGGACGAACGATTTGACATTCGACACACCGTCAAGGCTTACGAGGCGCTTTACGAACGATTGAGGGAGGCACGATGAAAAGACTGCGCAAGGCGCTGGGGCCGTTGGCGCACGCCCTGATGAGAAACGTTACCTATCGCATGAACCAGGGTCCTTCGCGCGGGATGAAGCGCAAGGGCGGGTTCGGCTTTCTTTACAAACCTCCCTCGCGCGAAGAGACCTTCATCACCAGCCTCAATTTGGAGGGCAAGGTCGTTTACGACATTGGCAGCCACATCGGGCTCTTTACCATGTACTTTGCCAAAGCGGTGGGGCCCAACGGCCAGGTGATCGCCTTCGAACCGCATCCGCTGTTTTTTAGGAAGGTGTCCGAGCATATCGCGATCAACAAGCTGGACAACGCGACGGCGCGCAACTTTGCGATCGGTGGAGAGAAGGGCATGGCAACGATGACTTTTCGACCCGGTTTTGGCGGCACACCCAGCATCGAGCCGGGCCATCAGCAGAACATGATGCGCGAGAAGGGGATTATGAGCGCGGATGTGCCGGTCGACACGATCGACAATCAGATTGCAGAGAACAATTTGCCGCCGCCGAACTTTGTGAAGATGGACGTAGAGGGATTCGAGGTTCCGGCCCTATTAGGCATGAGAGAGACGTTGGAGAAGCATCATCCCGCGCTGTTTATCGAGCTTCACGGGGTAACCGAGGAGATGCAGGTAGAAAACGCTCAGAAGGTAGTGGATTACTTGGTCGGATTTGGGTACGACATCACGCACGTGGAATCGGGCGACAAGATTGTTTCGGCCAACGCTCCCAGCGCAAAGATGGGGCACTTGTACTGCGTGTAAAGTATGGCGGAGGGCCAGTCGGCCCTCCGCCAGCAGACTAACAGCCGACGCCGAACTGCGACAGAACGATTGCCAGATCGACATCGTCCACGATTCCGTCGCCGTTGACGTCCTCGTTGAGCGGCCCAGACATGCCGAACGCCGACAGAACCCGCGCCAAGTCGATGTCGTCTACGCATCCGTCGCCGTTCACGTCGCCTAACAGCGGCTCCAGCCAGAATCCGCCCTTCAGCGCAAAGCCGCCGGGCGCCGTCTGCGGATTGACGTTGGCATCGTGCTGTCCTGCCGTGCCGCCGATGGTGAAGCCGCCGCCCGTGCTGAACGTGCCGCCGCCACCGTCAATGGTGTACCATGGCACTCTAGGCCCGAGCGCAACGTCGCAACAAATGGGCGTACGATAGGTCAGTTCCAATTGCCAGCAGAAGAGCGTTCCAGAATCGCCTCCGGCAACGTCTGCTATACGGATCTTCCAATCGCCGTTGGTCGCTTTTCCGTTCAAGCCAGAGAGCGCTTGATCGGGTCGGAAGGTGCCGGCAAAAGGCGCCGAACCGGACGAGATCGGCGTTGCGGCATCGTCGTCAAAGACCGTGAACGTGCCGCTACAGTTGTTTGCGCCAGAGCCAAAGTTATCGCCCGAACCGCCGCGGCGATTACTGAGAACGATCGCCGTGCCGTCCGGATGCACGAGGCTCACGACGAGGTCGCCGTTGAACGTATGATTGAAGCGTACTCGCACGCGGACCTTAGCGACTGCGTGCGCATCGGCAACGTTGATCGTGTGCTCTGTGGTCGTCAAGTCGGGCAGAGGCACCGAGAGGTTGCCGCTGCTGTAGTTCAGCACAGCCGGCGCTCCCAGGTCTCCAAGGCGCAGCGTAAACTGCACGGTTCCAAGGTCGGTGGCTCCGTCCTGAAGCTGGAGCGTTACCGTTACGTTCTGGTCACAGTTCCCATATAGGGCGAAGCTGAACGGCCTGATGGCAGAAGAGCCGATGCCGATGACGCCGTAGTTTTGGCTGGGGGTGATGGGCAGCACGTTGGCGTTGCCTTGCATCGTTGCGACCAAGTTGACGGTTGCCGCGTTGCCGGTGTTTTCCAACGTTATGTTGTATACGACGCCTTCGCCTGGATCGGGATTGTTGTTCCCGGGCAAGCACGATTCAGACATCAGCGAGACTGCTCCAATGCCGATGGCCGGTAGAGCGACCTCGGAACCGTTGTAAACAACAAGGCCGAAGTCCTGATCCAGAGCGCCGCCGACGTTGGGCACGCCGTCGGAGTTGATGTTGGTCGCCTTTACGGTGATGGAGAATGAACCTGTTACGCCAGCGGGCAGAAACACGCTTTCGACGTTGTTTCTGATGTCGGCCGTGCCGCCCGTTACGGAATTGGCTCCGGTGAAGACATTGCCCAGATAGGTTTGGCCGCCGACGGTAACTTCGAGGTCCAGATTGTTGTTGTAGGCCGCGCCGCTGGTGTTTCCGGGCGCGTCCGTCCATGCAAGCGTTACTCGAAACGGCTTCGTGTTGTCTAAGATCGTGCCAGTGAACGTCCTGGTCTGTCCGGTCGCCGTAAACATCTGCGCGCCGACCTGATCCTTCAGCACGCGGCCTGTTCCGTCGAAGGCGCGGCCCATGTCGGTCAACCCCATGCCTTGGCTGTTCGACGGCAGGTTGCCGCCTGCTCCGGTCCCAGTTATGTACCTTGCGGAGTTCATCAGAAATGCTTTGGTCATAGCCGGGCTGGGGGCGGCCAGACTCTGGTTGATGAAGAACTGCCGCACCAATGCCGCTGCGCCCGCGACTGCTGGGCAGGCATGGCTGGTGCCCGAGGAGGCCGTATACCACTGCTGGCCCGCTGGGAAGAAGATACTGCCGACGCCGCCGCAGACGTTACTGCCGTTGTAACAGGGATCGGCTTGTCCGTTTGCAGGCGGATTGGCCACCTGATAGACCCCTCCGGTTACGTGCGTGCCCGGAGCGACGATGTCGGGCTTGATGCGGCCATCCGTGCATGGGCCTCGACTGGAGAAGCCGATGATGTCGTTGAGATTGTCCGCCCCCGAATCGGGGATCGCGCAACCATCGCTCCCGCCGAACGGATGCACGTTTTCGGACGCGCCGACCGTGATGACGTTCTTTCCTGTAGCCGGCGAGCCAATCGTGGTCGAACCGGAACCCGAGTTTCCGGCGGCGAAGACGATCACCATCTCTTGATTGCCGGCGTTAGGCACAGCCGAACCGGCAGGCTGTGCGTCGCGCACTAAAAAGTCATATCTCTGCGCGTTTGTATTGTATGCGCCGCCCACTGCCGCGCCCCAGCTGTTGGTGCTGATTCGCGCGGTATCCCGATAGGCTCGGCTCTGAAGATTTTCAAAGTCAGGGTTTGTAAAGCCGGGGTCAAAAATGACGGACCCGCCTACTTTTACAAACGGACAGACTCCAAGGCCGTACCGAAAGCCAGAAGCGTCGGCATGGGGGAAGCCTGAACTATTGTTGTATCCCGCCACTATAAAGGCGTCGATAGTGCCGTGGCCCGCACAGCCGCGGCCCGTGTGCGATCCGACGGTGCCTTCATTGCGATGGTAGGCCACTCGGCTTGTGCCGGGTCGCACGCCGTTCACGTAAAGGCCAAAGTGGTTGGGCGAGGTGGTCGCGTTGTCGATTCCCTGGTCGGACACATCGACCGTGAAACCCGAGGCCGTAAACTGCGCCTGGGTAAAGCCCTTTGTGCCGAGCCAGGCCAAGTAGCCCGGGCCGGTGGGGACATTGCCCGTGATATTGCCCGAAATGATCTGATTCTGCCGCTCGTCGAGCAACTCTGGCTCGATGTAAGGATGGATCGAAACGACATCGGGGAGCGCGGCGACCTGATCCAGCTCGGCCTTTGACAGGCGAACGGTCAGATTGTAGTACCCCATGCTATGGTCGGAGACGATCGTTTCGCCGCCCAGATGCTTGATCAAAGCATCGCCCGCGTCGTTGCTCTTCTCGTCGCGCACGCGCTGGATTTCGAATGCCTCGACCGGCAATCGTATGGCGTTCGGATGGATTCGGAACTCCTCGTAGAAAGGCGCCTCCCACTGAACGTGCGCCGCGTTGCGCGATTCGGTCTGCAAGGCGCTCAGCGAGGCAAAATCGCCGTAGACGAGGTAGGCGTTTTCTGGGATATAGGCGATGCGTTGCACGCCCCAGCCCTCCAACTGATCGATCCACGCCTGGCGGATCGGTCCGTTAAACTGAATCAGATGCAGCCGCTTGCCGTCGAATCCCTCGATCTGCGATCGGTACTTTTGGCCGCTGGGGATCGTCGTATCGATCTGCTCGACGTTCAGATAAACGACGTTCATGTCGTCGCGAAGCTCGATGCTTGGTCGCCCTATGAGTTGGCGAGCCAGTTCGGTCGAGACCTCGAACAGTTGGAACGAGCCGTAGTCGTCCAACATCCGTCCGCCCGCGTCCAGAATCTCTCGCGAGGCTTCGGGCGTCTTGGACAGAAATTTGTGCTTGTCGCCCGGGCTAAAGTAGCCGTCTATCGGTATTGGCAACGGCTCCGGTTTGTTTGCGTTTCGGCTTGGCGGCTGGGGTTTCTCGGCGACGCCGATCTTTTCGGCAACGGTCGAGAGAGCAACGGCAAGCGGCGCCTTTGGTTCGGTCAGCGATATCGTTCCGACCGATGCGGCGACCGTCGCGATCAATAGTCCCAAAGCGCCGACCCAGCGTCTTTTGTCGGTCATGGCAATTCTCCTTTTGGTCGTATCGATCGTCTACTTGCGAGCCTTGGTCTCGAGGAGTTGCTCGATTAGCTGATAGAGCCGCTCCAGTTCGCCCTTCATCTCGGCGTTTTGACCGCGCAACAGGTCGATCTGCCGCTGTTGCTCCTTGATCGCCTGAACGGTTACGGGGACGATGCGCCCATAGTCGATGGCGACCGCTTTGCCGTTCTCGTCGTAATTGATGATCTCGGGCAGGACTTGCTCGACTTCTTCGATGATGAAGCCCAAGTCCAGCGTGCCGCCGTACTCCTGCTTCCAGCGAAATCGAACGCCTTCGAGCTGCATGACTTTTGCTATTGCGCTCTCGATGGGATGGATTTCCTCTTTCCAGTCGCGAGAGGAGTAGGTCGTCCATTGATTGGCCCGACCCCTTCCATCCGCATTCGCTAGGTTCGGAAGATCGATGCGAAAAGCGGCTGCCGCAAGTCCAATACCCACGCCGACGTAACCGTTTCCGGCCTCGACCGACAGTCGCGGAGTCCCGCCGCCGCTGTTGTCTACCACGGCCCAGCGATTGCCGGCCGAATCGAGACCGAAAAACCACTCTTTTTGAGGGTTGTTCGCTCTCACGCCGGCGAAGCCATTCGCTGTCGTTGTCCTTAGCAACATCCGGACGGGCGCCGTATCGTCCACATGGAGTTTGTCTAAAGGCGAGGCCGCGCCAGTCCCGATTCCCAAGAAACCGTTGGCCATTAGAGACATGATCGGAGTGGTGCCGATTCCCGAGTCGGAATACCATCGGAACGGCCCTCCATTGGTGACAAAACGCATCCAGGAGCTGGCGATTTGCTGGTAAAGCCCCAGGTCTGTGGTGGCGGTTAGCGCCGCGCCGCCTCTCTGGATAACGCCGCTGCCCACATGAATACGACCGTTGACATCTAAGGTTTGAATGGGAGAGGGAGTGCCTATTCCAACCGAGCCGGGATAGTTGACGGTGTTTCCGACCGTCTGCCAAGGTCCGGCCGAATAGAGCGAATAGGGCGCAGCGGTGATCGGCTGGCGCGGCGCGACGATGTTGTAACTGCCGCCTCCGCTGGGCCGAACGGCCAACTGAAGCCACCGAGGAGCGCCCATGAACGGAGCCGCCCCAAAGTTCAGTTCGACCGTAAAGGTGCCCTTGGTCACCGTAACGTTGTTGACGGCAAGGGGTCCGGCGACTATGTTGCCTGCCGTGAGTGCGTCGTATAACCAAAACTGGAAGTCGAAATTACCGTTGGCGAATCCGGTCGAATCCTTCAACTGACCCTGGTAAACCCAGTTTGGACCTTGGGAGTAGAGCGAGCAGACCACGGTAACGGCTGCGAGCAACGACAGAAGTAAGCGTGCATGACGCATCTTGGGCGCCCTCCTTGAGAATCTTGCGAGCCAGTGCCCGCAGTGCGATGAAGGGTTATTCCCCGTTTGAGGCTGAGATTCCTTCCTTGGCCATTGATTTTTTCGCCGAATCCTGGAATATCATCCTTGGAGTCTAGACATGATCTGGTTTCTTGGGCTGCTTTCCGTCTTGTTCGGAGCCGCGGGCTTGGTTTACCGCGATCCGAAGTGCTTGTCGGCTGCGTTCGGATTTGCGATGCTTAGCTTGGCGCCGATGGCCTCCCTGCCTGTCGCCGCGGCGCTAATGGCGACCTGCGCCGCGATGGCCGTCTTTATGGTCGCTTTGGATCGAAAGCCTGTCCGTTCTCTAAGACGCTTCCATCTTGCAGCGTGTAGACCCTATTCGCATACTCCAGCGTCTGAGGATCGTGGGTAACCAATACGACTGCGCCCTCTCCGCGATGAGCGTTGAGCAGTTCGACCACGTGCATTCCGTTCTCTCGATCCAATGATGCGGTCGGCTCATCGGCAAAGATCACGGCCGGATCGTTGATCAGCGCTCTGGCTATGCAAGCTCTTTGCCTCTCGCCGCCCGATAAGGCCGCTGGAAATCGATGCGCTTTGTCGCCCAAACCCAGATCGATCAGGAGTTCCATTGCCTTCGTTCTCGACCGCTTGGCATCCATAGCGGGCGCCAACACGTTCTCCAAGACGTTCAAATAGCCCAAGAGATAGGGCTGTTGGAACACAAAGCCAAAACGGGCTCGGCGCAGAAAGCTCCGCTCGCTGTCGCCCATCTTGGAGTAGTCCGCTCCTTTGAAGGAAATCTGACCGGAAGTTGCAATCTTAAGGCCGCTGAGGAGGTAGAGCAACGAGCTCTTTCCGGAGCCGGACGGCCCCAGTATGCCGATGAATTCGCCGGGATCAATGATCAGGCTCAGATCGTGCACCGCGCGCACGATGCGATCGCCGTCTTGGTAATCCAGCTCTGCCTGATGAGCCACGATCATCAAACGATTTTCCTCTCGACTATGGCCACAGGATCAAATCGCCGGAGCCTCCATGCGATGGTGCCCGCCGCAAAGGCGAGCACGAACACGGGCACAGGCAGCGTATAGAGGTAGGGCATCCACTCATCAGGCTTGAGCACCAAACCGCGGGGTTCCATCGCCCACTCTCGAACAGCGGTCATGACCGCATAGGCCGTTATCGCCCCGGTCGCCCAACCCAGCGTTACGACGACCAAAGTCTCGCCCACCACCCTACGAAGCAGGGCAGCCCGCGTGAATCCGATCGCCTGCAGAAGCCCAAACTCGACGATTCTCTGTTGAAAATAAATGTTGGCCAGCATCCCCATCATTACCGAGAGCATCAGGGCGATCACCACAACGACAATGTTGATGATGAAATAGAGGTTGCGAAACGAGCGATGCGTCTCCTCAACGATCAGGCCATATGTCCAAACTCGGGCGCGTTTGCCCTTGAACTGTTCCTCAAGCCAGCGATCCATCCGCTTCTGATCGCGAGGCGATTCCGCAAAGAGCAGCAGATTGTTCAGCGCCGGATAGAAGTTCTGGTCGACAAACTCGTAAGAGGCCAGCCCGAGCCATACGTCGCCGCTCAAACGACCGACCAGCCTGACAGGTGTCGGCGCAAACTGATCGGGAGTCAGCGGAGAGAGCACGGTGTCGCCCAGTTTTAGTCCCTTGTTGCGCATTACAGGGTCGGAAAGCGCGACGGCGGCCTCGCCCGGCCCTGGGAATCTTCCCTCGGCGAGATTAGTCTTACAGTAGGCGGCCATTTTGGGCATCTCCTCCTGTCTAAGCCCAAAGATGACAAACGGCATCCGGCCAACGATCGTCTGGGCGTTCATCACGCAGACGCTGGTTTCAAAGGTCTCTTTCAGGCCGGGGGCCTGCCTCGCCAGCACGCCCAGTTCGGGCTGCAAATCGCCCGAGCCGCGAGGGGTGATGGCGGCAAAGAATCGGTTATAGTCGTAAATCTTGAGAATCGTGCCGTCGATCGAGCGCAACAGCGCGATCACGCCGGCAATGGTCAGCCCGGCCAAGGCCAGCACGACGATCAGGGGTATCGCTCGACCGGGATTCCGCCGAAGAAAGAGAGAGATCGAGAGGGGATGCCCCTTGATAGGAGGCGGCGTCACAGCGCGCCGATGCGCTCCAGATACTGAACCGAGGCCTCCACGCGCTCCAAAACCTGGGATTCGGTTGGACTTTCGCCTTCGATGCCTTCCAACTCCATGGCGCACGGACCATCGAAGCCTGCCTCGTCCAATATTGTGAAGATGCGTGGAAAATCGACTATCCCATCTCCCAAAGGTGGAAAGTTGAAGTCCCGATAGTTCCCCTCGGTGTCCTTCAGATGCAGGCTGACGACCGCCGGCATCGCTTTGGTCAACTCCTCGCAGGCATCCGCGCTCTTGTTGTAGTAATAGATGTTGGCGGTATCGAAGTTGTAGCGCACGTGCGGCGAGTTAATGGCTTCCAGCGTTTGGAGGGCGATTTCCGCGTTGTGAGCCAGTTCTGGATGGGTCTCTATCGCGATGACAACGCCGTTCGCCCCGGCGATCTCGCCCAACTCGCGCATCTTTTTGATGATTTGATCGCTCTTTTCGTGAAGGCTCAAGAATGCGATCTTTGCGCCAAGCCGTGCAACGGTCTTAAAGGCTTGCTCGGCCTTCTGAGCGTCCCATTCGACGATTTCTCTGGGAAGCATCAGGCTCGAAACTTTCATGTCTGCCTGCTCCAACTTGCTTTTGACGCTCTCTGGGTCGTCGGGCAAGGGCAATTCGACATGCTTGACGCCCAAAGACGGCAAGTGATCCCAGATTCGAGACGGGTAGGGTCCGTAGCTAGCCGCGTTGCAGGAGATGACTCTCATTGATTATAAAGAGGGCGGCTTTCGCCGCCCAATGGATCGTCAGTCGTCCAACAGCCTTCGCGTTCCCCCGTTCAACGCTTTAGGGCCGCCGGTTACCAGTCTGTACACGACCACCGCCGCGAAGGCGATGATGCCGAGCGTGATCAGCGACTTGGCCAGGCTCAGCACAATGCCAAGCAGGCTTAGCGCCAGCTTCACCGCGATAAACGCCACGATGATTGTCAGAACGAGCTTGATCAGATTTCCCATTCTTTTCCCCCTTGTTGCGATCGATCGTTCTCGATCGTCGCAACGATTCTACCCAAAGATGCGGGTCGGGTATATTCGGCTCATGGTGGAGATTGGCGGCGCAAAGTTCGGCGGGGAGCGCTTGGCGCTCATCGCAGGCCCCTGCGTCGCTGAGAGCCTTGACCTGTGCCGTCAGATTGCCGAGACGATGAGGTCGATCTGCGCTCGCTTCGACATTCCTTATGTCTTTAAGGCGTCTTTCGACAAGGCCAATCGCTCGTCCGGAGCCTCGCGCAGGGGACCGGGGATCGACGCCGGGCTGGAGGTTCTCTCGCGCATACGCTCGGAGTTCGATCTGCCCGTTACGACCGACGTGCACGAGCCGTCTCAGTGCGCTCCAGTAGCCGAAGTCGTCGATTTGTTGCAGATACCCGCGTTCTTGTGCCGTCAGACCGATCTGTTGGAAGCCGCGGCCCGTACGGGCAGGGCCGTGAACGTTAAAAAGGGCCAGTTCCTTGCTCCAGAAGATTGCAAAAACATCGTGGTCAAGTTAGAATCGGCGGGCTGCAACCAAATCTTGCTGACCGAGCGCGGCACGACATTCGGATATCGCGCTCTGATCGTGGATATGGCCGGGATACCGGTAATGAGGAGTTTTGGGTGTCCGGTTGTGTTCGACGCCACTCACAGCGCTCAGCGGCCCGGCGCATTGGGCGATCAGACGGGCGGCCATCGAGAATCGATCCCCACCATGGCGAGCGCGGCGGTGGCGGCCGGCGTCGATGCGATCTTTATGGAGGTCCATCCCGACCCGGAAAATGCTTGGAGCGATGCAGCGACCCAATGGCCCTTAGGCCAAGCCGAAGCGCTGCTCAGATCGCTTGTTCGGATAAGGCAGGCCCTTCGGGATTCATAGCGGCATTGTAAACCGCCAGTGCCTTGTCGCCCATCGCCCGGACGGACAACCCTTCTCGCTTTTTGAGTCCGTTGCCTGCCAATTCTCCCCAAAGCGCGTCGTCTGAAAGCAGCCGTTCGATCGCGCTGGCAAAAGGTTCTGTCTCGGCGGGAGTTACGATTCCCGTTACCATGTGCTGCACCGCTTCGGGCGAGCCGCCCTGGTCCGTTACGACGCACGGTAGCCCGGCCGCTTGTGCTTCGTCCAGCGCCATGCCTTGCGATTCGGTGGTCGAGGGAAAGGCGAACAGGTCGCATGCCAATAGAAACTCGGAAACGCGCTCGCGAGGCAACGGCCCCTCAAAAACGACTCGAGAATCGATGCTAAGCCTCGTCGCATGGGCGCGCAGACCGTCCGCTTCTGGCCCGTCGCCCAATAGCCTTAAGCGAAGCTGAGGATATTTAGGAAAAAGCCTGCCGCACGCCTCCATCAGCATGCCGACGTTCTTCTCGCGCGCCAGCCGCCCCACGTAAAGCAGCACGAACTCCCCGTCGTGCGCTCCTATTCGCTTGCGCGCCTCTTCTTTGGTAATGTCCGGAAACGGCAGGACGGCGTTGCGAATGACTGTAACCGGAGTCTTCACGCCATACGAGGTCAGCAATCCTTTGGCCAGTTCGGACGGCGTAACCACCTGCGCGACCCTCGTATAGTATCGCCTTAGGTACTGGCGCAAAGCGGTGCGGGCGACTGCCACCGGAAAGGGGGGCGGCACATAGTGAAGATACTGCTCGTAAAGGGTGTGAAAGGTCGAGACGATAGGGACATGCATACGCCTAGCCCAGCGCATACCGTGAATGCCGGTCGAAAAGGGCGTGTGGGTGTGAACCAGGTCGAATTTGCGCTCGCGCCAATGGTTAAAAAGCTCTCTCGCCACGGGCACAGCCAGCGGGTAGTCGGGTTCGAACGGCGTGTAGACGCTCGGAAAGCGCGCTATGTGGGGGTCCTCGTCTTTGTGATTCTTAAAGGCGGGCGCATAGACCCAGACCTCATGGCCGCGCCTCTCCAACTCCTCCTTTAGAATTCGAATCGAGACGCTGACCCCGTTGACGAACGGGAAGTAGCTTTCCGAAAAGATCGAGATTTTCAATCGGTTGGATTTTTGGGCTTTCGACGACGGCGGGCTTTGCTCGTTTCATTTTCGAGAAAGGCCGCCACGTCGGAGAGGCGAAATCGTCGTTGATTGCCTTCGGTTCTAAAGTGCGGGAGCCAGCCTTTGTCGGTATATCGGCGCACGGACATCGGGCAGACGCCCAAGATTCTTGCGACCTCCTTGAGGCTCAGCACCTGATCGGCGATCCGAGCCAAGAGCATCTCGCGGCTCTCTTCGAATGGGCGTCGGTAGTACCTCTGCGTGGTCGCGTCGTCGTATTGGTCGCCGATCTTGTCGATCTTCTCGGCTAGTTTGGGGAGCAGGGAGTCGGCCGTCTTGGGGCTGGGCGCGGTTTTTGTCGGCTTCGAGCGCTTCTTGCGCGGCTTAACGGGAACGGCAGTCGAAGCGCTGGTCTCGCCCCTTTCTTCTTTCAGTAACGGCACATAATCGAAAAACGGCGGCAGATCGATCGCCACGCGCTGAGTCTCTTGGCGCGGACGGACAATGCGGCGAGGCGCAGGCTCTTGGACGATCGGCTCCTCTATCGGCTCGGCCACCGCCGTTTTCGCCTCTTCTTTGGGCTTCGGATTATTCTCGTCGATGAATTGGCTTTCCAGTTTCTTGAACCAATCGTCCATGCTGATCTGCATTGCAGTCCCCTCCGATAGATCTTAGATGATCAGCATCGCATCCCCAAAACTGAGGAAGCGATACTCGTTGTCCAGCGCGGCCCGATAGGCTCTGCGCAAATTCTCCATGCCGCACAGCGCGCCCACCAAACCCAGCAGCGTCGTGCGCGGCATATGAAAGTTCGTTATCATGCCCTCGACCGCTCGAAATCGGTATCCGGGCAAGATGTAGAGCTTAGTTTCGCCGTCCATTTTCGAAACCCTGCCCGATTCGTCTGCTGCGCTTTCGATCGCTCGGACGCTCGTCGTGCCGACGGCGATCAAGCGGCCTTTGCGCTCGTTGATCGCTTGGGCAGTTGATTCTGGCACGACGAAGCGCTCGCCGTGCATGGGATGTTCTTCGGCCAGATCGGTCTGGATGGGTCGAAAGGTGTCCGCGCTTACTTCCAAGGAGACGGGAGCGAAGCCGATTCCGCCAACTTTGAGCCTTTCGATCAGTTCGGGCGTGAAGTGCAAGCCTGCCGTGGGCGCTGCCGCAGAGCCGGGCGTTTGGGCATAGATCGTCTGGTAGCGGGACGGATCGCTCAATCGCAGGCGAATGTAGGGAGGCAAGGGAGTCTGACCGATCGATTCGAGTTCGCTTTCTCCGCCTAACAGATCGACCAGGCGTTCGCCATGGCCAAGACGATCCCCTATGCAAACCTGCAAACCGTCGCCGCAATCGACCATCGTGCCGGGTTGCAGCCGTCTCCCAGGTTTGACCAGCGCCGTCCATCGTCCGTCTCCTACTGGTCGCAGCAACAGAATCTCGACCTGGCCGCCAGTCGCCTTCCTGCCCAACAATCGCTTGGCCGTTACGCGAGTTTCGTTGACGACCAAAAGGTCGTTTGGATGCAGCAAGTCGGGCAAATCGAAGAATCGCTGGTGCTCGATCGAACCGCCCGATAGGCGAAGAACGAGCAACTTGGAAGCGTCTCGCGGCTCGATCGGCGTCTGCGCGATGCGCTCTTCCGGCAGGCAATAATCGAGTTCGTCGCGTCTCATCGGGCTGTGTTATAATAGCCGATGTCCCCATGACTACCGCTCCGAAGGAACCGCCCAATGCGACCTCGGCGCCGACCAAGTTAGAAGTTCTGTTTGGCGAGACTTTTCGCGCAATGCGCCACTGGGTTTTTCGGCGCTACTGGATCGGCGCGTTCTTCTCCTTCGTCGGCGGTTGGTTTCAACAGGTCGCTCACGGTTGGCTGATCTACGATCTGACGGAATCGAAGTGGCTCTTAGGCTTAGTCGGTTTTGCGAGCGGCCTTCCGATGCTTTTGAGCCCCATCGGCGGCGCGATCGTCGACCGGCTGGACAGAAGAACCGTCCTGATGAGCACCCAGTCTGTCTTGGCCGTGTCCGCAACAACTCTGGGGCTCCTGACTATAACGGGCAACATCCAGTATTGGCACATCCTAACCCTCGCCTTTACCAACGGATGCTTGATGGCTTTAGACGCTCCCGCGAGGCTGTCGCTGGTGTCCGAGTTAGTGCCCAACGAGGATCTGGCAAACGGCATTGCGCTCAATGCGACCGCGTTTCACAGCGCTCGCATTGTCGGGCCGGCTTTGGGCGGCATCCTGTTGCAACAGTTTGGCGCGGGCTGGTGCTTTTTGGCAAACGGCATGAGCTACCTGGCGATCTTGGCCGCGCTCTCGACCATTCCTCTGCCCAAGCGATTGCCCAAGACAAACGGCGGCACGGTGATGCAAGATCTGTCCGAGGGCCTCAATTTTGTGCGCGCCCGGCCCGAGCTGTCCAGCTTGATTCTGCACATCTCGCTGTTGGGCATGTTCGGCTTCTCGTACATGACGCTGATGCCTGTCATGGCGGCAGACGAGCTGAAGGTCTCGGAGCGCGGTCTTGGAGAGCTGTTCTCCAGCATCGGCATCGGCTCGTTGTTCGGTTTGCTGTTGATGGCTCGCCTGGCGCGTGCGGGACTGCAGACGAACATGGTTGTGATCGCCGCCAACCTGTTCGGTCTATTGGTGATCGGTTTCTCTCAAGTCGACTCGCCGATTATTGCAAAAGCCTTGCTGGCTTTCGTTGGGCTGACGGCGGTTACGCAGATGGCCAACACGAACACGATCTTGCAATTGGCCGCTCCGGATCATTTGCGCGGGAGGGTCGTTTCCTTGCACGTCTGGGCGTTGAACGGTCCGGCGCCCTTTGGAGCCGTGATGATCGGCGCCTTTGCAGAGGAGTACGGCGCGCGCTCGGCCATTGCGCTGGGTGGCGCGATCATGGCGATTTCTGGGCTGAGGCTCGCAGTGATGCATCGCAAACTAAGCCGTGTGTCGGATACGGAGACCGCGTGAAACTCCTCCTAGCTGGCTTGGCTTGCCTGATATATGGGGCGGCCTATAGCAAGAACGCAATCCTCTATGTGCCGTCGGCAGACTTCGGGCAGGCTGTAGATTATCGACCGGTCCACTTGGGCGCATCGATCATTCTTCTGAGATCGTCCCTGCCGGATTTTGATGTTGGCAGCGCTCTTTTCCTGGACGATGTCGATCTGTCTCCGTCGCCCTCCTCGCTTGGGCTGTCGGTCGGCTCGCCAGAGAGGATGGTTCTGCGGACGACCGACGACCCCGAGTTCGCCTATGGCGTTCGGTTAGATTTGGAGAGCGCCGTCTCGCTGATAAGGGCTTCTCGGCACGATTGGGTCGTCGTTACCCTCTATGACGTTGCTCGAGCGGAAAGTTATGGAGAGTTATCCATGCCCGGCGCAAAAGCGGAACTGCTGAGAAGGGCATGGGAATCTGTTCGCGAACTGGCCAACCATCTCAGCGAGCATCGAACGGTCTTGATTGCCGAGCATCGAGACGCGCCATTGGCCGTTGCCTTTTTACTCGGCGATGGAACGCTTTCCTCTCCGCGCTTGTCGCCTTCGAACAAACGGCGCAATGGAATCGGGCTGCTGCAAGAGCTTCCCAGGTGGTTTGGCGAAAGCGCATGGAAGCCTGCTACAGTTTCGATCGACATCCAATCCGAGACCGCCAAACTGATTGCAACGGCCGAACGGCGTCGGCTTGGAGGTTGCCTGCCCTTTGTCTGGATCGGCCTCATTGCGCTTTGCCACGGGTTGCTGGCGCTTTCGGCCAAGCGACCTGCGCTCAAACCCAAACTAAAATTTCTACCTTGGATCGCCGTCTTCGCGGCCGCGCTTTCGGTCGGGTCTATGCTTCCTCATGCCGTTCTTGCGGCTCCGCTCTTTGCGCTGCTCGTCGTGTTCTTTGGGAGGGGACTCGGGTCGGCGCCCTTGAGCCTTGGGGTCGCAGGCGGCCTGGGCGCGATGCTCTTGCTATTGGACTCTCTCCTGGACGGAGGATTTCGAAGCGAAGGGCTGTTAGGCTATTCGCTGTTGCACGGCGACCGATTCTACGGCATCGGCAACGAGTACGCGGCGCTCGGGCTGGCATGGACGCTGCTCTTTCTCGCCTCGTGGCTGGATATTGATGGTTTGCCTCTGACCGGCACGGTCGTACTGTTCGGGTTTGCCCTGATCATGGCCGCGACCGGCGCAAACTTAGGGGGATCGGCGGCGGCCCTCTTGACGGCAACGACCTATGGGTCGATGGCAGCCTACTTAGACAGAGATAAGCCTCGAAAAGCGATTCTGCAAATTGCGGGAGTTGCGATTGCCGCTGTCCTTTGCGCCTACCTGGCGTGGAAAGGCGCGCCGCACGTTGCCGAGTTCGCCGCCAGTTCAGATCAGCAAGAAACGATCGCAAGAAAGATGCTGACTAACCTGACCGTGGTCGCTCCCTCGCGCTGGGGGATCTTGTTGCTCTGTGCCTTAGCTGGCATCTTCTGGACACGGCGCGCAGGCCCCGTTGTCATGCACAAGATCAACCTTTGGCCGGTCTGGTGGGTCGCGGGCGGCTCGTGTCTGGTTTTGAACGACTCCGGATTCTTGATGGCCGCCGGCATCGCGTTGATCGCTTGGTGCCGATTCTGCGGCGAGACTTGGAGCGAGGCCATGGTCCGCGCTTCGCGCTCTAACGTCGGATTCTCCCGGCTCTAAGGTAAAATTGCCCCGCAAATTGAAGAACGATAACCAGCGAGGTGTCTTTATGAAGAGTTGGATAATAGTCGGTCTGGCCGCAATCGCCTTGAGCGCCGTTGCTCAGCCAGGAACCGGCGGTCAGCCCGGCGCTCAGCCGCCCGCAGACCAACCGAAACCTGTCATCCCCGATATGCCCAAGACCTCTCCTCCGTTGCCCGACCCTAAAAAGGTCGTAGCGACCGTCAATGGAGCACAGATCACGGCAGAAGAAGTGGCCAGAATGGCGTTTGAATGGGCCGCCGCAGAGATTATCGACGAGATCATCCTCCAAAGATTAGTCGAAGAGGACGCGAAGAAGCTGGGCATCGCCATCGACGACGCCGAGATCGACAAGAAGTACATGGCCTCGCTGGAGAACGCAGCCCGAAACGTGCCCCCGAACATGACGCTGCCCGACTTCTTAAAGCGCAATCGCTTTCCCGCCAGCCGTCTCTATTCTCGCACTCGAACCCAGCATCTGGCTGAGAAGGCGGTCGAACGGCAGCTGAACTTGGACGAGTTCGTACAATACCGCCAGATCGTATTTCGAATTCCTGGCTCAACCCCGGAAGAGCAGAACAACAACGCCGTCGAAGTCGAGAAGAAGGCGAACGAAGTGCACAAGATGCTGACCGATGGATTGGATTTCGGCGAGGCGGCCAAAGTGCATTCAGAAGACCAGTTCTCCAAGGACAAGGGCGGTCTGATGGACTTCCAGCCGATGCAGTTCCTGATGCCCGAGCTCCAAGAGAAGCTTAAGAGCATGAAGCCGGGCGACTTTAGCGCCCCTTACAAGTCGTTGCAAGGCTACATGATCATCAAACTGGAGAAACTAGGCTCGCAGGCGACCCCTGCCGAGATGGAGACGATCAAGCAAACGGGCGTGCGACTAAAGATCGGCGAGTACATTCAAAACCTTCAGAGCACGGCCAAGATCACCAATGAGATCGTCAAGCCGCCGAGCACTGAAGCCGAAGGCGCAAACACGGGAGTTCCGTCGCCTCGAAACCGACCGTAAGAATGGCCAAGCGAACCTTAAACGTCGCGCTTATCGGCTACCAGTTTATGGGAAAGGCGCACAGCAACGCCTACCGGCAAGTCTCGCGCTTCTTTCCCGAATTGAACATCGAACCGCGCCTCAAACTGCTCTGCGGACGCAACGAGGCGCGGGTTCGAGAAGCCGCCGAACGGTTCGGGTTCGAAGAGATCGAAACCGATTGGAAAAGCGCGGTTTCACGTCCAGACATCGATATAGTGGACGTCTCTACTCCGGGCAATCTCCATGCGCCGATAGCGATCGAAGCCGCTCGTCAGGGCAAAATCGTGCTGTGCGAGAAGCCTCTGGCCAACACGCTGTCCGAAGCGCGCGAGATGGTCTCCGCCGTCAATCAGAGCGGAGTCAAGCACGGCGTTTTCTTCAACTATCGCAAGGCGCCCGCCGTCGCGTTGGCCAAGCGACTGATCGAATCGGGGCAGTTAGGCGACATCTACCACTTTCGAGGCACCTATCTGCAGGATTGGATCGTCGATCCCAATTTCCCGCTGGTCTGGAGGCTCGATAAGAGCGTCTCGGGTTCGGGCGCGCACGGCGATCTCAACGCGCACTTGATCGATCTGGCGCAATGGCTGGTCGGCGATATTGCCGAGACCTGCGCGATGATGACGACGTTTATCAAACAAAGGCCAAAACTAGCCGAGATCGATGATCGTTTGGGCGGCAGCGCCAGCCAAGAAAAGGGCGACGTTACCGTGGACGACGCGGCTTGCTTCTTAGCACGGTTCTCCAACGGCGCCATCGGCACGTTCGAGGCCACTCGGTTTGCGCTTGGCCGCAAGAACTACAACCGATTTGAAATCAACGGATCGAAAGGCTCCCTGGCCTTCAACTTAGAGCGCATGAACGAATTGGAGGTCTACTTCGAATCGGACGCGCCGGGCGTCAAGGGATTTAGAACTGTTCAGGCGACCGAGGGCGATCATCCCTATGTCTCCGCATGGTGGCCGGCCGGGCATATCATAGGGTACGAGCACACCTTCACCCATCTGATACGAGACGCGCTCGAAGCCATCGACAAAGGCGAACAGCCTTCGCCCAACTTCAACGACGGCCTGAAGTGTCAGGCTGTGCTCGAAGCCGCCCAAACCTCCGCCAACGAGCGCCGCTGGGTAACGGTTACATGAAAAGTCTCAATCTTCGCGCCATCTTGTTCGGACGCTTTCGTGGCGCAGTAAATGCTGCGGACATTGGCCTTTTGATACTGAGGGTCGGCATGGGCGTCTACATGGCGGTCGGGCACGGATTTGGCAAATTGCCGCCCGTCGAGCGGTTTATCGAAGGCGTCGAGAAGATGGGATTCCCGTTTCCCACGGCCTTCGCATGGTTGGCCGCCGTTACCGAATCGATTTTTGCCATGATGCTGGCGGCAGGGCTGCTCTCTCGGCCGGCGGCGTTCGCGCTGGTCATTAACATGGCGGTAGCGGCCTTTGTCGCCCATGCCGCCGATCCGTTCTTTGCCTCCAATCCGGGCGAACGGTCGAAAGAAATGGCGATGCTCTATCTGATGCCGTTCCTGTGTTTGCTCTTTACAGGTCCGGGCAAGATCAGCCTCGACCGCGTGCTGGCCGGGTCGAAAGCCTAGCGCCTCAGCCCAAAGAACGCCAGCGTCTCGCTCAGGTCGATGTCGTCCACCGTGCCGTCGCCGTTCAAGTCCGAAGGGCATCCACGGCAGTTCTCGCCAAACGCCTCTAACACCATCGCCAGATCGGTATCGTCCACAGTTCGATCTCTGTTGACATCGCCCGGCGGATAGACGGTGAACCAGGACGAGGAGTGCGGAGAGCTCTTGAGAAAGTCCATAAGCAGTTGAGCGACTTTTTGCCTTCCTTGAGGGCTGGGGTGCGTGCCGTCATTATTCAGGTCCAAGCACTCATAGGTCAATCCATCGCTTCGGGGCGTCAAGCCATCCGCCCACAAATACGGCCCCCACGCGATCCACGGCGCCACGGTGTTGTGGTTCAAATCGCCCGCAGTCGGATCGATCTGCCCCGACTGCATCTGCCGCATCTGAGCCTCGATCAGCCACTTGACGGCGAAGCCCGACTCATAAGCATATGGCTCTGGGTTGAGCGTCGTATCGGCATACCCGGCGTAGATACGACTGGAGAAGAAGACCACCCTCGCGTTGGGATACCGCACCTTCAGCGCTCTAGCAATGCTGCCCATTTGTTGCAGCAAATTGAACGCATCGGCATTGCTGTTGGGCAGGCGCACAGTGGGGCCGGCGTTCGCTACCTTGACCCAAAGCGCCTGCACCTGCAGTTCGCTCAAGCCCCGAGGCGTCAAAATCTGATCTCGAACCCGATTGTAGTTCGCGTCGTCCGGCGAATCCCATGTGGCCGCCGTTTGCCCTCCAGCCGCGCCGTTTAAGATGGTCAAACGGTTGTGCCACAGTTCGCTGTCGCCCTGCGCGACCGTCATAAACTGAGAAAATTCTTGCGCCGTGTTGGACATGCCGATGGACAAAAGGACGATCCGACCCTCGGGATGAGGGTTTCCAGAAGCGTCCAACGGACGAACCGACACCGCTCTACCGCGACCTATCCGCGCATGGCCTGCAGGCATGAAGTTCGAGCCGTTGAGATAGAGTCCGCCTGTATACTGTCCCAAGTAGGCGCCTGTGCCCAAGTCGTTGATCGGGATCAATCCGACCGAGGTGCGGGTGCAGTCGGACGGTATCAGCGAAGCCAGCAATAGGCCGCAAATCGCAAGATTCGTCATGCCGATTCAGACGCTCGCATTCGCAAGAAGTTCGCTATCATCTGCTTGCCATGCTCGGTCATGATCGATTCGGGATGAAACTGCACGCCCTCGATCGGCAATCTCTTGTGACGGACGCCCATAATCTCGCCCTGTTCGGTCTTAGCGGTTACGGAAAGGTCGCTTGGCAAAGTCTCCGGCATGAGCAACAGCGAGTGATAGCGAATCGCACTAAACGGGCTGGGCAGACCGTCAAATACGCCTTGCCGATCATGCTCGATCGCGCTGGATTTGCCGTGCATGATCCGGTCGGCGCGCACGATCGTGCCGCCGAATGCAGCGCAAATGCATTGATGGCCCAGGCAGACGCCCAATAGGGGGATGCTTTCCAAAGCTCGAATCAGCTCAACCGAGATGCCCGCTTCGTTCGGAGTGCAGGGCCCTGGCGAGATGAGAATTCTAGACGGTCCGAGCGCGAGTGCCTCCTCGACGCTGATCTCGTCGTTTCGATAGACCTGTGGATCGCCGCCCAACTCGCCGATGTATTGGACGAGGTTGTAAGTGAAACTGTCGTAGTTGTCGATGACCAGGGTCACGGAATCACTCTTCGATCAGTTTGGCCAGGACGCCGGAAAGGCTGCGCGCCATCTGTTGGACCAGAGGCAAAGTCTCGGAGTAGCGCATTCTGGCCGGACCGACCACGCCGATCACGCCGCCTTCTCGCTTTCCAGCCTTGTATCGAGCGACCACCATGCTGCAGTTCTGAAGTTCGGGCACCGGGTTCTCTTCGCCTACCATGACGCTCAGCTCGTTCTCCGGCGTCTGCTCCATGGCGTCATAGACTCTGTGCTTGTCCTGTAGGGCGCCTAGCACCTGTTCCAGCGATTCGAGACTGCGCTGAAACTCGACGTGCTCCATCATTTTCAGAATGCCTTCGTAATACAGTTCGCCTCTTGTAGCGACCCTTGCGGAAGATTGAGCGGCACGAAGAGTTCTGGCAATCGCGTCCTGCAAGAACCGATCTTCGACCACTGGCAGGGATAGCTTCAAAGCAACCACTTCGGCGGCTTGCTGGCCTTCGACCAGTTTGGCAATGGAGGCGTTTAACCGTCTCATCTGTTGCGCGCTAAGAGCCGAGCCTAAATCGACCACATGGCTATCGACGCTGCCATTGTCGAACGCGCACATCATCAGCGCGCGCCCCCTGGTCAACGGGGTTACGACGCACTTCAAAAGTTTCAGGCTCTGGTCTCTTGCGGTCGTCGCCACGGCAGCATAGCGCGTGATGCCAGAGAGCATGCGAAGCGTGGCCGTTACCATCTCCGGCTGGCTCTCCACGGTCTTGGCCAGCCTTCTGGCAATCTGGCGGGCTTCGTCTTCGTTCATCGGCTCGGCTAATCGATCCACATAGTATCGATAGCCTCGATGCGTGGGCGCGCGACCGGCGCTAGTGTGCGGCTGATGCAAATAGCCCATGTCCGAGATGGTCGCCATCTCGTTGCGCACAGTGGCCGGCTTGACGCCAAGCGGATAGCGCTGAAGGAGCGACTCCGAACCAACCGGCTCGGCGGTCTCCACATAATCGTCCACCACAGCCTTCAGAATCGTCTGCTTGCGCGGATCGAGCTCTTCGGCCTGTCGCTGGTCGCCTTTCTTGGTCATGTCTCAGCCTCGATTCTACCTGTTGAATCCCAAGCCGGCATACTGTCAAAATTACAGGGTCTCGCGCAAACCGAATGAACCGTTCGAGCCGGTTCGCGCTTCTAATAGGGCGTCAGGAGGGTTGGGAACATGAGAGGAATCGTGCTTGCACTGGCTGTAATAGCCGCGCTAACGCTGATCGGCGCCGGCATTTCTGCAAAGTTGGACGCTGTTGCTATTCAGGATATTGCAACGCTAAAGTCTCAAGCGGAGCGGCATTATGCCGAAGGCTCGTTCGCCGAAGCGCTCAGGCTCTACCAACGAGCGGACGCTCTCACCCTGTCCGAAGTCGATCGTCGCTGGGTCGATTTTCGATTGGCCGACTGCCAATGGCGGTCGCTGGGCGCCGATCGACGACCCGACCAAACGCCTATCGAGGAATCCGAGTCGAAGCTTAAAGCGATCGTCGAGAAAATCAAAGAACCCAAAGATCGAGACCTCGTGTGGGCTTTGGCGGCAGAATCCCTGGGAGATCTTGATCTTCAACACAGGCGCGGCGGCAGCGCTTGGAACTGGTACTCGCAAGCCTTGAGCTACTGGGCGGACCAGACCGAGTTAGAGACCGCTCGTAAGAAATACATCGAGATCGTTTTTCGATACGCTCGCGGGCCGCAAGACAGCGGCGGACCCTGGGGATGGTCGAGATTTGGCTACGAGAGAGTTCCATCGCAATTCCTCGAGAACGCGCTTTCCATTGCCAAAACGGAGAACGATCGCGCTGGGCTGGCGCATCTCTTGGCAATGGCTCTGTTCAATCGAAACGACTTTTCGGGCGCAAAGCGAGCCGAGCAAGCCTTCCTGCTCTCCATTCAACACGGCAAGCGCGTCAAGTGGTACGACGAAGCGCTCTATCACTACGGATTATGGAGCGAACAGCGCGGCGCAACGACGAGGGACGAAAACGGCAACCAGTCGCGCAAATCAGACTTCGAAAAAGCGCTGAAACTCTATCAGCGATTGATCTCCGAGTACAAACAAGAGGAATCGGCCTATTGGGAGAACGCGAGAGACCGAAGCCGCCAAATCACCCAAGAACAGGCTACCGTCATGATCGGCGAGCAGTTTCTGCCCGGTTCGCTCGTTCGCTTCCACGTCGCCTATCGCAACGTAGCGCAGGGCCAGTTCGCTATCTATCGAGTCAATGTGATGACCGACTTTGAGCCGGTCGGCGACCGCTATCGCAACGCAGACCTTTATCGAGCGGAGAGAATTATGGCCCGCCAACCCATAAGAACCTGGCAAAAAACCTTCGCCCAAACAGGCAAACATTACCCCGGCCAAGAGCAGTACGTCCTGGAAGACAAACTTCCCGTCGGCGCCTATCTAATTTCGGTCAAAGCAGGGTCGGCTGCGAGCCATGCGCTTTTGGTCGTAACCGATGCGGCGATCATATCGAACCCGCTCAATCAGGACATGAGCGTTTACATGGCCGATGCGATTTCGGGCCAGCCTGTGCCCAATGCCAAGGTCAAAATCTGGTTCGGCGAATACAACGGTCAGTCCAACCGCTGGAATTGGGTATCCCGAGAGGGGACGTCCAACTCGGATGGAATGGTCCGGATACCCAAGCCCGGAACGTATCAGCGATCGGTCGTCATCGCCGATGCAGACGGGCGCACCGCTTTCATCCCCGATCAATACATCTATGATTATGGCCAGCGCGGTCGTGGATGGATGATCTATGCCTTTACCGACCGTCCTGCATACCGCCCGGGCGATACCGTACAGTGGAAGTCGATCCTGCGCGCTTACCAGGAACAAACCTACGCGACCCCAGCGGGCAAGAGGCTTGAGTTATCGATCACCGATCCAAAGGGCGAAAAGGTGAAGACCGGCCTCATATCCCTCAACGACTTTGGATCCTGTTGGGGCGACCTGGAGCTGACCGACAAAATGCCTTTGGGCCAATACATGCTCCACTTTTCGGACCCTTCCAATGCCAACAACCATATTGGAAGCGCCGTGCTTTTTCGCCTGGAAGAGTACAAACTCCCCGAGTTCAAGGTCAGCGTCTCTACGCTGGAAGAGAACGGCGTTAAGAAGACCTTCCGATTGGGCGAGCCGATCGAGATCGAGATTAAGGCGGAGTTTTACTTTGGAGGCGCCGTTGGGGATGCAGATGTGGACGTTGTGGTGCGCCAGCGCAACTTCTACCCCTACTTTGCGCCAGACCGGCGCTATCCCTGGTACTTTGAAGAGACTCGATATGGCCGATGGGGCTACAACTGGGATCGTGGACAAGAGATTCGGCGAGAGAAACTGAAGACCGATGGCGACGGGCGGGCCCGTTTGACCATCGAAAGCCCGCCGAGCGGGGACAACATCGAGTACATCGTCGAAGCAAGGGTAACCGACTCTTCGCGCCGCGAAATCGTCTCGACCGGCACAGTGCGCGTTACCAATCAGCGCTACTTTGCCCATCTGGATGCGAAACGATTTCTGGTGCGGCCTGGCGACCGAGCCCTATTTGCGCTAAAAACCAAGGACGCCAACAAGAATCCCGTAAGCGCGAGCGGCAAGGCGACCGTTTATCACATCCAGACGGTCGAAACCTGGATAAACCCGCACGGTGTTCGCGTGTCGGGCGCCGAATTGGAGACGGCCCGATCGAAGGGCTTCCCTATGGTCGACGGCCGTAGATGGCAGATGGAAAGCCGTGCGGAAAGGCGCACCAAAGTCAAGGAGATGCCCGTAAACACGACATCGAACGGTGAAGCAGAGTTTGATCTTGTGATCGAAAAGACAGGCGCCTATGAGGTCGTCTGGTTAGGCCCCGAGAGCGACGGCCCGGACGTTAAGGCTCAGACCAACTTCTGGGTAGCCGACCGAAACACCCGGGACGTGGAGCGGTTCCGAAACGGCTTGGAGATCGTCGTCGAGTCGGAGAGTATGAAGGCAGGCGGCTATGGCCGCATCGCCCTGATCTCCGACTCGCCTAACTCTTCCGTGCTGTTGACGCTGGTCGGACAAGGCGTCATCGACCATCGGCTTGTCAGAATGTCGGGCCGAATGGCGGTGGTGGACATGCCGATCGATAGCCGACATGTGCCGAACTTCTATGTCTATGCCTCGACCGTTCGAAACGCGATGTGGCTCACCGATCAGAAAGAAGTGATCGTGCCTCCAGAACAGCAGTTCTTGAACGTCGAGGTCGTAGCGGACAGGGAGGTCTACGAGCCGGGCGAGACCGGCTCTCTGACCATAACCGCAAAGGACCATGCGGGCAAGCCCGTCATAACCGAACTGGGCGTGCGCGTGAGCGACTATGCGGTCGAGTACATTCAGAAGGACGAAACGCTCGACCCTCGCCAGTTCTTCTATGGCGACAAGCGATATAGCTACTTTAGCTACGCCTGTTCGCTCGCTTATCACGGATTGTCGTTGCTCGAAAAGAACAAAGACGGATCTGTACTCGCTCGCTCTCGAGACGAACTGGCCGCCATGCCTGCTAGGGAGAACGCACGGTTTCAAGGCGCCCCAGCCTCGGCCGAGACTGGCGGCAGTGGCGGTTTTGGTGGTCGTGGCGGAGGCTTCGCGCTAGGCGCCGAACTCAAATCGATGGACCTGGCCGCCGCTATGCCATTAGTAGAGCAAGCGCCAGAACAAGAGATAGCCGTCCGAACGGATTTTCGCGCCACCGCCTACTGGAACGCCGCGATCGTTACGGACGCGAACGGCAAAGCGACCGTCCAGTTCAAATATCCCGAATCGACCACTGAATGGCGAGCCGTGGTTCGCGGCGTTACGACATCCACCCAGGTTGGCAAGGGCGAGGCGACCTCGCGAACGCGCAAGCCCATCATTGTGCGGCTACAGGCGCCCCGGTTCTTTGTTGTTGGCGACGAGCCGGTCATCTCGGCAGTCGTTAACAACAACACCGACCAAGCCATGCGCGCCCGAGTCTCTTTGGACGCAGAAGGCATCGATCGAACCGGCAGTCGCGACATCGAACTAACCGTGCCCGCCAATGGCGAAGCCCGCGCCGACTGGAAGACCCGCGTTTTGAACCACGGTCCGGTCAAGTTGAA
This sequence comes from Armatimonadota bacterium, assembly GCA_013359125.1. Taxonomy (NCBI): domain Bacteria; kingdom Bacillati; phylum Armatimonadota; species Armatimonadota bacterium. Next base: position 181,853 of record JABWCR010000003.1, read on the forward strand.
GACAACGGCTGTCGCAGGCCGCCAGACCGACGGTATGGAGCGGACCTACCTGGCGTTTGAACATGGCATCGATCGCTTAATCGCCAAGTCGGGCAAGTTCGCGTCGAACGAAGCCGCTATTCTGATGGACATCCCCGCAGCGCGGCGCTCGACCGAGTTCGAGGTGATGGTAACGCCCAGCCTGGCCGTAACGATGCTCGACGCGCTGCCCTACCTGATCCGCTATCCCTATGGCTGCACCGAGCAAACCATGAGCCGATTCCTGCCCACCGTGATCGTCAAGAGCACGCTGCAAAAGATGGGCATGAAGCCGGAGGACATCGCTAACAAGGTGTTTGGCGGCATTACGCCCGAAGCGGCCAAACGAATGGCGACCAACCCGCAGGCAATGCTAAAGGAACTGGATCAAGTCATCCAGGCTGGACTGGCGCGGCTGTACGACATGCAGCACGAGGACGGCGGATGGGGCTGGTGGAAGGAGGGCGAATCGGACCTCTGGATGACGGCCTATGTCGTCTGGGGCTTGACGCTGGCACAATCGGCAGACCTCGACTTTGAGCACGATCGACTGGAGCGCGGCAGAGCGTTCCTGCAGACGAAGATTGTAACGGCCAAGAACAATCTGGCCCTGCAAACTTGGGTCCTGCATGCGCTGACCGCGCGAAACGGGAACGGCTCCGGCCCAGAACGCGCCGCGTTTGAGAACCTGTACGAACGCCGAAGCGAACTGCCCTCTTACAGTCTTGCGCTGCTTGCGCTCTCGGCGCACCGAATGGGAATGCGCGAACAGGCGCAGGTGTTGTCTCGAAACCTGGCCAACGGCGCCCAGATCGATAATGCGCCCGACCAATCGATACTGGTCCCCGGGGGCGAGCGCAACCCGCTGGCCGGCAGAACCGCGTTCTGGGGTTCGCGCGGATATTGGTGGAGATGGCACGACGGCCCAGTGGAGAGCACCAGTTTTGTACTGAGCGCTCTGTTAGCCATCGATCCCAAACACGAGCTGATAGAACCCGCGATCAACTGGCTGCTAAAAAACCGACGAGGCGCGCAATGGTCCAACACCCGCGACACCGCGATCGCGATTCTGACCCTCAACGACTATCTAAAAACGACCAACGAGCTCGGCCAGCGTTTTGACTTCGAGGTGTTCTTAAACGGCCGATCGATCGGAAAGCAGAGCGTAACGCCCGAGACTGCGATCTCTGCGCCGAGCCGTTTTGCCGCCGACCCCGAATTGGTGCGAGACGGTCGAAACGAGATTCGGATTGTTCGCACGGGCGAATCCGGCAACCTCTACTTTAGCGTCGAAGCTCGATTCTTCAGTCTGGAGGAGCCGATCCCTGCAGGCGGCCATGAGATCTTCGCCCGGCGAGAATTCTATCGCTACGTCGAGAAGAGAACTCTGCTGAACGGGATCCAGTACGAGCGCGTGCCGCTTCGCGATGGAGAAACCGTGCGCAGCGGCGAGCGAGTCGAGGTCGTCGTTACCGTCGAATCGAAGAATGACTATGAGTATCTGATCTTCGAAGACCTGAAGCCCGCCGGGTTGGAGGCCGTGCAGCTTCAGAGCGGCGCTCCCTTGTATGCCAGAGAGCTGAAGGCGTCTCGCGCGGGCGAGGCGAGCGGCAACCGCGACCCGAACGCGCCTTACACCGGTCGCTCCGCTTGGCTCTATCAGGAGCTGCGAGACCGAAAAGTGGCCATGTTCGCCTCGAGTCTGGAGCAGGGCTTGTGGGAAATCCGGTATGAGCTTCGCGCCGAGGTTCCCGGCAGGTTCCACGCGCTGCCGCTAATGGGCCATGCGATGTACGTGCCGGAGATTCGGTGCAACAGCGACGAAACGCGCTTGACCGTTCTGGACCGTTAGTCGGCAAAGGCCCGGTCGAAAATCGCGTCCAAGTTGCGCAGATGATGGTCGATGTCGCAACAGGTTCTGAGCGCCTCCTCGCTCAGAACCTCTCGCACATCCGGGTCGGCAATCAGGCTGTCTAAGAATGAGCCGCCCTCCCAGGCTTTGGCCGCATTTCGCTGCACCAGTTCATAAGCCCGTTCCCTGGGCAGACCGGCCGAAACAAGCGCAAGCATCACATGCTCGCTAAAGGACAGTTGCCCCATCAGCGCAAGGTTCTGCGCCATCCGTTCGACATTTATGTTTAAGTTTGCGAGGATGTCGTTAAACTTTCGGAGCATGAAATCGACTGCCAGGCAGGCATCGGGAATGACGATCCGCTCGACGCTAGAATTGGTCAGGTCGCGCTCGTGCCAAGTGGAAATCGACTCGAACATGGCCAACGAATAGCCGCGCACCACCCGTGCCAAGCCCGCTACCGTCTCGCAGTTCCAAGGGTTTCGTTTATGCGGCATGGCGGAGGAGCCTGTTTGGCCTTTGGCAAACGCCTCCTGAGTTTCAAGGATCTCGGTGCGTTGGAGGTTGCGCAGCTCCGTAGCGTATCGCTCCAGAGAACCGGCCAAGATGGCCAGAGCGCTCATAAACTCGGCGTGGCGGTCGCGATTGACGATCTGAGTGGAAACCGGATCGGGCTGCAGGCCGAGCTTCTGGCAAACCAATTCTTCGACTTGGGGATCGGCGTTGCCATGGATGCCGACCGCGCCTGAGACCTTGCCCACGCTGATGGCAACTTTTGCCCGTTCCAACCTCTCCAAATTGCGCTTCATCTCGGCGTGCCAGCCCGCTAGCTTGAATCCGAAGGTGATCGGCTCGGCATGGACGCCGTGCGTGCGCCCGATCATCGCTGTGCGTTTGTGCTCCATAGCCCGTCGACGAATGGTATCAGAAAGCGTCTTAGCCTCACTTATGATCAGCTCGATCGCTTGGCGCAACCGAAGGGCCAGCGCGGTATCGACCACATCGTACGAGGTTACTCCAAAGTGGATCCATCGCCCCTCGTCGCCCACGTTCTCGGCCGCGTTGCGCACAAACGCCATCACATCGTGCCGGGTCGTCTTTTCCAGCTCTAGAATCCGGTCGATGTCGAAACGCGCGCGCTGGCGGATGGCCTCGACATCGGCCTTGGGAATGCGGCCGATCTCTGCCATCGCCTCGCAGATAGCGATCTCGACCTCAAGCCAGCTTTGGTACTTGTTCTCCTCGCTCCAAACGCGCTGCATCTCTGGCGAGCTGTATCGGGCAATCATGAGCTGATTCTACTTGACGGGCTATAATCGGCGCGTGAAGGTCATTGTGCGTCCCTTGCCGCAGTCCTTGCGGGTCTCCATCAACGTACTGGTTGCGGCGGGCGCTCGCCACTCTCCAGCGGGAGCGGCGCACTTGGCCGAGCACCTGCTCTTGGCCGATGCCGAGTTGGACGCGCGGTTGGAGTCTTGGGGCGGCACGGTGGACGCGGAGACCGGTTACTCGTTTACCCGCTACTATGCAACCGTTCGAAAGGAGCGCTGGCGGGATGCTCTGGAGGCGTTGTTGCGAGGGCTGAATCGGCTGGACGGAAGTCGGTTTGCTCGCGAAAGGGAGTTGATTCTGCGGGACGAGGCAGCCACCTATTGGTCCGATCCGTTGCGCTCGGCCTTTGATGCGGCAGTCGGCGCCATACTAACCAATGGGGCCGTTACCAGCTTGGTGGGGACCAGGGACGAGCGCCTGTCCCTTGAAGATGTCGCTCGGTTTCATCGCCATGGCTACACGAAGGATCGGTTGTATGTCGCATTGGCAGGCGCGGTCGAGCCCCGAGAAGCAGAAGACATAGTTGCTCGAGCATCATGGCCGGCAACGGGAGAACTCAAGCAGGTTGAGGGCGAACCTCGGCCTAAAATAGAGATCGACTCGACCGTTGTTCCATTCGAGGCGGCGATGACCGCGCTTCCTCTGGCAGAGACTCAATTTGTAGAACTGCTAATGCCGAAACTTATACAAATAGGCGGCTTGGGCGCTGAAACGCGGCTTATCGAAAGGCAACGATTCTTGGCAATCTTTGGCGAGCGCGTGCCGGAGGGCTTAGGCGCCGTTACCAAGATCATTGAGGACGCCAGAGCCGAGTTCCGGCCCAAAGAGTCGGCTGAACAAGAACGAACGATTTCAGCCGTAGCGCGAGAGGCTGTTTTCCAGTTAGCCTTCCCAGACACCCAGCCTCTGCCTTTTGGTTGGGTCAAAGTCGTTGCCAGGCTTGCGAAACCGCCGGTAGTTTCCATCCAAAAACCAACCATCAAGTTCCCTCCAATTACAACCCCAGCATTGAGGCAGCCCCAACCGCTCAAGATGCCCGAGCACACCGTAACGCATCTTGAGTCGGGCATGAAGTTGATTCGCTCCGATAGCCCTGGACCAGTGAAGATGACGCTTAAGCTTCAGACCCCAATGGACGAGCCGCACGATCCGCGTCTGCCCGATCTGATCGCTCGGTGCCTCTTCGCCGAGAGCCTGAACGAGACCTCGACCAGTTGGGCACGACGACTGGCTCGCACGGGCGCGCGATTCTGGGTATTGGCACAGCCCGACGGTTTGAGGCTAGAAGCCGTATCCGATCCAACCACCTGGCAGGAGGCGCTGGATGCCATGCTCGAGGCAGCCTTCCATGCCGATCTGCCGATGCCGCTGCTTCGCAAACAATGCGGAAATATCTGTAAACCGCCAACCGTAACCGATGCGATCCTGACCGCACAAATCGGCCGACTCCGCGATCGGCGTCCAACAACTGCGCAACTCTCAGTCGCGCGCTTTTACTCAAAGTTCGCCGTACCGGCGCAGGCAACCCTCGCCCTAGTCGGTCGCACGGACGAGCGTCAAATCGTGCAGATCGTTCGCCGATACGATCCTCGGCCGATGACACAGGCGAACCCTGCGCCCATAGAGTTCGATCCGGCGCCGCCCCCCTTTTCCTTATTCGCATTACGATACGAGGGCGATATCGATCCCATAATGCCCTATCTTCTTGGCCATGGTCGTGGCTGCCGTCTTTACCGCGTCTTGCGCGGCGCCTGCCAGATAGGCTACGCGATCGGCGCCGCACTACAGGGTTCTGCGCTCACCGTCTGGGCGCAAACCGGCCGCACCGATACAGACCTGACCGACGCGTTGCGATCCATCGTCGATTCCCTAACATCCAATCCTCCCAACCAAGCAGAACTGGATCGAGCGTTTTCGCTTCAGCAAGGCGATCTCGCAAACGCGCTCGACCAGTCGCCCGGCCATGTTCTAATCGAATGGCCGCGGTGGCAGACGAAAGTAAACCGTCCAGAGGAGATTGTCGACGCGACAAAGAAACTCCGGCAGCCCGAGGCGATTCGGCTGTAGCGGCTACTTGGCTTCTTTCGTAACTTTTCCGCCCTCGGTGGGAGAGGCGTCCAGTTCGTTCTTGAAAGTCAGTTCGCCCAGTTTCTTCTCTGTGTAAAAGCGCGCCGTAACGACCACCCTGTCGCCCTCTTTGATCTCTAGCTTGCCGCGAGAATAGACGTGCACCTTGTCGTCCTTCTCGGTCAGGTCGAAGGTTGTGTAATCGTTGCCCGCTTTGGAGGTTCTCAAGCGGAGGTTCTTCACGATGCCCGACGCCTTAACAAGTTTCTTGTCGAACTTGGCCGGCTCGTCGGCAATCTCGGCGACGGTCGCAACGATCGGCTTGGGCGGCGCTTTGGCGCCGTCTTGGACAAACGCCACGCCAAATGCGATAAATAGGGCAAACGCGATGCTGAAAGCTCTCATGTTCTTGTCCTCCAGCTCAGAGTTCTAAACTATGGCGCGGTGTCCTGCTAGAACCTAAACGCCAGCTCCGCGTCCAACGTCCTCGCCCGATAGTTGTACCGCTGAAGCTCCGGATCGAAGTTTCGAAGCTCCCTCAACTTTCCGCTAAAGATCAGCGATATGTTCTCCGTGATCCGATACTCATAACCCAGATTCGCAAAGAAGTCGCGCGACCCCTGATAGCCTTGCGTGCGCGAGGTTCTCCAATCCATAAACACGTTCTGCCGAGGATTGATCGCATATTCTAATCTGCCGCCCAGCGATCCAAGCTTCTGCCGGATCTCGCCTCGCTCGCCCAGCCCGTCTACGATCACGCTCGCCGTGTCCACCTGCTGAACGTCAAAACTCAATGTCCATCGCTTCCAAGGTCCGATTTGCAGCGTCGCGAAGAACATGTCGTTTTCGGAACTACCGCTGCCCGACAAAAATCCAACGCTCTGCTTGGCCCATTGACCGGTAATCGATATCCAATCGAGCGGGCTGTAAGTGGCCGACGCGGCCGTGGTCTTTGCGCTGCTGTTGGATACAAACTCGCCGGCCGATTCCTGAGTAACATGCTGGAAATCTACCGAAAGCGCGGTGAACGGCGTCCACCGCGCTCGAACCGATTGCCCCTTGCCGCTCACCGCATACGACGTCAGCCCGCCGCCAAACGGCGAACCGCCCGAAAACCCGTTGCCATTATAACCATACCCCCAGCCATTATTGAAGCCGCCGCCAAACTGCGTCGGCAGGTTGATCGGGCGAAAACCCGAATCGTTGTCGCTGATCTCGTAGTCCAGCGTTAAAGAGCTCCAAGGCGAATAGTTGACGCTAAAGCGCGATTCGTTAGCCGTCGAGCGTTGCCCTGATTGGAGGATCGTGCTGTTGGCGGCCACCGCATTGAACGAGAGATTGCTCCAAGGCCGCCATGTTGCGTTGCCTCTCAACGAATCGATGTTGTAGGTCGTTGTGGACTGGTTGCCTCCCAATGCGCTTGTCGTCGTGGCGCGAGTGCGCCCAATGTCGGCGCCCACGCTCAGTCGGCCAAATTCGTGCGATACGCGGGCGTTGTCATTGATGTACTTGGAATCAGAGGTCGAGCTCTTGGTGCGGTTTTCGGTCCTGCTAAAGGTGAGCGCAGGAGACTTCGGCTTCGAATAGTTGAACGCCCAGTTTTGGATCGTGCTGTCTGCAGGCTGGACGTTGATACCGCTTCCCGACCCAGACGTAAAGGCCGACACCCGCGATTGATTGCGCGACCATGTGAGCGATGAGAAGTCTGAGAATCGATAGGTGGCGTTGTGTTGGCTTCCGCGCTCGTTTCTCTGAAATCCGACGCTCTCGACGGCGATGTAGGTGGGCGGAATGTCGCGGTAGGCGGCAGAATAGTTGAGCCTGCCAATGTTCAAGTTCGTCGTGGCCGTCTTCGCTGTGCCGCGGATCTTGCCGCCCAATTGGGTCGCCTCGCTATCGGCAATGTTCAGATTCACGCCGCCATACCGACCGATCGGGATCGCAAAGTCGTATCCGACCACTCTTCGATCTCCTGCCAAGCCCGATCCTGGGTCGGGGCGAGGCGTATAGATCGCCTTTACAATCGACGTGCCTGGGATAAATCGACGGAAGTAGAACCGATTGGGCAGCACGGAATCGAAGTAAAAATCGACCTCGATCGTCTGGGGCAGCCCGTCTACAGTGAGGAAAAACGGGTGCCCGGCGTCGATCAGCGGCGGAAACTCTAAGTCATAGGGCGCCGCCGGATTGCCAAAGCCAAAGAATTGGTCGGTGCGCGTGAGCAGCGAACTGGAACCGCGAGATTTCTGTTGAATCGCCGTAACCGCAAAGTTGAAGCCCTTTCCAAAGGGCAAGGTCAGCTTCATGCCGTCGATCCTGCCCGCGTTCGCATTGAAAGCATAAGTCTCGTAGGTAACGACAATGGCCGCGGTCGCCGGGATGATCATGCCCTCGCGAAAGGTCAAGATGCCTGTAACATAGTCGATCCGGTAATCCTCGCCGCGTCGCTTTTCAAGGCCGTCCACCTGAATGCGCTCGCTGCCGTCCACAATCTGGCTCGCCTGAAGATAGTAAGGTCCCGAACTATTGTTGCCCGGAATGGTGATCGTGCGGGCGGCGGCTTTCGTGGTGGACGTTACAAACTGCAGGTTCGATCCGCCGCCAAACTTGGCGACCAGCGAAACGCCTTTCATGGTGCGCTGAAAGCCCGCCAAAGAGGACGTGCCCCCGAGCGATGCCGTAATGTCCCCCACCTCCGCGCCAAAACTCTTGGTTTGATAGGAGAGCGTAACCCTTTGATCGAACGGGTTGCCAAAGCGCGTGTTCGTCCATCGCCAATCAAAGGTCAGTACGTCAAACAGTTTCTGACCGCGAACCGAGAGATCGGTGAAGTCGGTCGTGCGTCTCGCCCCCTCGCCAAATCGGTTCTGATCGTTGAACGACTGTCGATCTCCGTCGATCTCGTGAAGATGGAATCCGACCGTTTTGCTGCCGCCAACCTGAATGCGATCCCACTGCTGGCTAAACCACTGCGATGTCCAAGGTTTGGCCGGCGCCTCGGGCTTCGGTTCGGCGCCCGGCTCCTGGGCGGCGCAGAACCAAGGCAAACAGAGGGCGGCTAAAAAGACAAGGCACAATCTCATATTCCGACGAAACTCTTCGCTTTCTCCAGGGCGGCCAGCGCTCGCTGTTCGGCGCTGGCAGCGCTGACTATTAGACGCTCATTGAGCCTGGTTTGTTGCGCCCAATGCGCCTGCCACGCATCGATGAGACTGTCTGGGGCGAAGCCGTTCATGCTGAGCCTGCCCTCCAGTCCTAACATCGATTGGAGCGCCGAGACCTTTGGATCATAGGCGATCAGGAGCGGGGCAGTGCCGGCTTTCGCCGCAAAGATGCCCGCGTGCAGCCTCATCGCGACCACGGCCGACGCCTGCGCAAAGGCTCTTAGCAGCTCTTGCAAGGTTTCAAACGGCCCAAGGACGGCGCAACCCGATTCTTGGGCTATCTGACGACAAAGAGGCAAGTCCTCGTTCGCTTGCATGGCTATCAGGCAGGGTTCCAGACCGTCGGCCTTCATTTTAACCGCCAGCTTTGTGAAAGCCGACGCCGGGTCTGTAGCGGGCCACGGTCGAGGCGATAGGATCGCGATGTTGGTCTTTTGCTCGCTTGGCATCTCTAAGGCAAACGTCGCGTCCGAACCTAAGATCGCTTCTTGCCGAACGCCGATCGATTTGAGCAAAGCCAATGACGCTTCGTCCCTCACCGAGAGGTGCCCAACGTCTCGCAATGCCCAACGAACCATGGCTCGGCTGATTCTCCGTCTAAACGGACCTAAGCCCTGTAACACCAACCCGACCCGCTTCGTCTTCCTTTGTCCTGCGCGGATAAGCGAAACATAGTAGACCAGCGATCGCAAGCTGGTCGCGTCTTGTAGCAGGCTCCCCCCGCCCAATACTAGCGAGGTTGCTTTCTCAAGCGCTTGGCCAAACTGAACTGAAGGGTATCGAGCAACGCTATGGGGATGCCTGGATCGCAAAGGGTCGGCAGTAGCGACGGTGCATCGATCCGATCCGAACGCCCTCACTACCGCCTCTAACGATGCCTCGTCGCCCCAATTGCCAAAGCCGTAGTAACCGCAGACCAGAACCATCAGCGCATGGCGTACCAGTCCAGCGCCATCCGTTCGACGGCGTGGCGGCTGGCATCGGCCAGATAGGGCGTGATGCCAAAAACGATCAAACCAACCGCGCAGATAAGAATGCATAGACCGAGGCCGGCAGGGATCGCCCAGGGCTTCGCGCCCTCTTCCGCAGGCGAATCGATGTAGATCGAGCGAATGAGATTAAGGTAGTAGCCCGCGCCGATCACGCTATTGATGACCAAGACCACCGCCAACCAGATGTAGTTAGCCTGGACGGCGCCGATCAACAGATGCCACTTGCCAAAGAACCCTGCGCTGGGCGGTATGCCCGTTAAGGAAAAGAGCATGACCAGCATCGCGGCAGCGGCAACTGGCTGACGATGCCATAGACCCTTCAAGCCGTCCAGCGAGGTGTCGTCGCCCGCTCGCGCCATCAGCGTCAGCACGGCAAAGGCGCCGATCGACATCAGCGAATAGGCGACCAGATAGTAGACAATCCCGGTCAGGCCCTCTACGTTGCCGCTGATCATGCCGACCATCAAGTACCCCGCGTGCGCAATGCTGGAGTAAGCCAACATCCGCTTCGCATCCCGCTGCACGATGGCCGCCAAATTGCCGAGCGTCATGGAAGCGATCGCGATAACGGTCAACGCCGGTTCCCAAATCTCCTTCATCGGATACATCTGGCCAAGTGTGCGAACGAGCACCGCGACAGCGGCAGCCTTCGAAACAGCCGACATATAGGCCGTTACAACGGTCGGCGCGCCTTGGTAAACGTCCGGCGTCCACATATGGAACGGCACAAGCGCCGTCTTGAACGCTAAGCCGACCAGCAACAGCGCCATCCCTGCGATCAGCAGGCTTCGGCCACCCTCGTTCTCCGTCCACGAGCTAGCGATGTTGGTCAGATCGGCCCCGCCCGTCGCGCCAAAGATCATCGCGATTCCATAGAGGAAGAAGGCCGACGCGAACGCGCCCAACAGAAAATACTTGAGCGCCGCTTCCTCAGATCGCACCTCAGAACGCGCGAACCCGGTCAGAACGTAGAGCGCGATAGAGAGAATCTCCAGACCCAAGAAGATGATGATCAGGTCGGTCGATGAGACCATTACCATCGCTCCGGCCGTTGCAAAGAGCATCATGGGATAAAACTCGCCCAGATGGATGTTCTTCGCGGTCAAATAATCGTCGGCAAAGAGAAAGGCCAAGATCGTCGCGCCGATAAGGATCAAGTTCAGCATCGCCGAAAATTGATCGGTTACCATCATTCCGCCAAACGAACGGATGCTGACGTCCCAGATCGTAACTTGGCTCAAGCCGGCCGCCAACAGACCGAAAATGCCCAGCCCCGCCAGCCACTGATTGCGCGACTTGGGCATGAACAGCTCGGCGATCAGTAGCACGAGCGCCGTGCCCAGCACAATAATGAGCGGCCTGAGCGAGATCAAGTCGATATCGGGTAGAGGGAAGGTAACCTCAGGCATCAGTTCTCCTCCGACAACAGTTCCGACGCGATCTCGCCGATCGCTCGCAAGCAGTCTTCGGGCGCGTCGGTCGCCACGGCGCAACCTGGCGCCAGCACAAATCCATAGGGCGTTTCTTGATGGAGAGCGTCGGCAGCCTCGGTCGCAATCTCCCTTCGGCCATATTCGGGCAAGCGCATCTCGTTGATCCCGCCCATCACACACCGCTTGAACATCGCGCTGCCTTGGGAAAGCGAGAGATTCGAAGCCCGATCGCTCCAGCAGTAGATGGCCGCTGGCATATCGGCCACAAGCTCGCCGTACAACTCGCCATAGCCATGAAGATGCAGCACGTTGAACGGCGCCGAACTCGCGCTCTCGAGCAACCGGCGATCGCGCTCTTGAAAGTATCGCTTGTACGTGTCAGGATCGCCCGTATCCTCGCTGGCGCCGTTCACCGCAAAGTAAATCCCGTCCGTGATTTTGATCGCCTCGCGAGCATACGCCTCTAAGTTGTCGTAAATGACGGAAATTCCCTCCGCGACAGCCTCCGGATGATCGCGCAAATGCTCCGAAAGCCGCTTGCCGCAAAGCTTATTCGCGTAGTACTGAGCATTGAACACGGTCTCGATCATGGGCACATCGTTCGGCAGTCCGGCCCGAATCTGGCGAAGGACCTCCAAATGCGCGCCGAAGTTGCCCTGGGTTGGGCCCAGTCGCCTCAATTGTCGCCAATCCTCTGCCGATGCGATGCCGGAAGATTCATAAGGCGCGTCGTGCATCACCTTCAGCAAATCTGGCCGATATCGATGCCAAAACTCCAAGGTCGCTTTAGGCATCTGTTCGACATATATGGCCAAGTCGTCCGGCCTTTCCTCGCAATACTCTTCTCGCAAAGCGGGTGGAAACCAATCCAAAGGCCGAAAGTGGTACCAGAAGCCGAATGCGGGTCGATCGGCCTTGCGACCTTGGACGGCGGCTTCCAATCGCGCTCGACTCGTCATTGAGGCGCCACCGGAGATTGCCGCCCTGGTCCCGAAGGCGCATATTCTAACTGGTAGACGATGGGAAGTTCGCCCGCTCGCCAGCTGGGCCGCTCGCCCATGGGCAGCGCCGACTGGCGCACCGCGTTCTCTATCGACGCCTCCATCTTCTCGGTAAACGTGGAGGGATAGAGGCCAAACCAGAAGATCAGCACGATCAGCGGCGCCATGATGGCGATCTCGAACGGTTTCAGATCCTTCAGAACCTTGTTCTCTTCCTTCTCCACCGGCCCGTAAAACGCGCGCTGGAACATCCAAAGCAGATAAACCGCTGCCAAGATGACGCCCGATGCGCCGAGCACGACGAACCAGAGGCTCGTGCCGAACCCGCCGGCATAGTTCGTTTTGAACGCGCCGAGCAGACAGAGAAATTCGCCGACAAACCCGTTGGTGCCTGGCAGGCCGACGGAAGAGAGCATCACGATCAAAAAGAGCGCGGCGTAGATGGGCATCTGCTTCTTCAGCCCGCCAAACTCGCTGATCTTGCGCGTGTGGCGACGCTCGTACAGCATCCCGAATAGCAAGAACAGCGCGCCCGTCGAAATGCCGTGATTGATCTGCTGAAGCACGCTGCCCGTATAACCCTCGGCGTTCAAGGCAAACAGGCCCAGCATGACAAACCCCATGTGGCTGACGCTGGAATAGGCGATCAATCGCTTCATGTCGGTCTGCATCGCCGCCACAATCGCGCCGTAGATGATGCCCACCACCGCTAGCCCCATTGCAAACGGCGCCATGGTCTGAGTCGCATCGGGGAAGAGCGGCATACAAAATCGCAAGAACCCGTATGTGCCCATCTTCAGCAGCACGCCCGCCAAGATCACGCTGCCCGCCGTTGGCGCGTCGGTGTGCGCGTCGGGAAGCCATGTATGGAACGGGAACACCGGCACCTTGATCGCAAACGCCAGCGCAAACGCGCCAAAAAGCCAAAGCTGCGTGGCTACAGGTATTCCGTTTACTGCCGCGTAAGCCTGCAGATCGATCAGATTAAACGACGAGACGCCCGTCGCGTTCAGATGCATCCAATAAAGCGCGACGATGGCCACCAGCATCAGCACAGAACCCAGAAACGTGTAGACAAAGAACTTGACCGCGGAATAGAGGCGGTTCTCGCTTCCAAAGATGCCGATCAAGAAGTACATCGGGATCAGCGTCAACTCCCAGAATACATAAAAGAGCGCCATGTCCAAAGCGCAGAACACGCCGATCATGCCGCTCTCCAACAGTAGCATGAAGATCATAAACTCCTTCACGCGCTTTTGGATATAGAACGATATCCAGACCGAAAGCGCGCTGAGAAAGGTGGTCAGGATCACCATCCAAAGGCTGATGCCGTCGATCCCTAAGTGATAAGTAATGCCGTAGCGCGGCATCCAGCTTCGAAGCTCCTGAAACTGAAACTGGTGCGTGCCGCTCTGAAACCCGCCGACCAACAGCAAAGAAAGCGCGAACACGACGACCGTCAGCAACAGTGCGCCATATCGCACAGCCGAAACCTGCTCCTTCGGAACCAGAGCCAAAATAGCTGCGCCGATGATCGGAAGGAAGATCAGCCAGGTCAACAGGTTCGGTATCTCGATCATGGTTCGCTATCTCATCCCAAAGTAAAAAGCCACGGCGATCAGCAATATCGCGCCGGTCAGCATGGTCAGCGCGTAGTTGCGCACATAGCCGGTCTGAGCCAGTCGCAACAGCGACCCGCCCTGCTTTGCCAAGAACCCGGCCCCGTTCACGAACAGCCTATCGATAATCGACTCGTCGATAACCCGCTTGAAGAACGCCCCGATCAATCCGCCGACGCGAATCCCCAAGAAACTCATCAGCCTGTCGTAGCCCCATTGGCGGTGCATCCAGCCCCAAATCCCGCTCAGCGATTCCTGAGCCTTGGAGAATCCCTTTCGATAAATGCCCCAACCAATGAACATGGCGGCCAACGCGACCGCGACCGACACAATGGCCAAAGTGTTGGCCAAATCGTGCGCCAGCTCGCCCAATTGATCCTTGCTCAGCACGCTCGCATGGGTAACCGGCTCCAAAAAGTGCTCAAAATCGTGCTTGCCCGGCATTAGCATCCCTGCGCCGAACAGCAATGAAGGGATTGCCAGCAGTATCAGCGGCAACCAAATGACCGGCTTTTGCTCCTTGGGCTTGCCGTGATGATGGCCATGATCGTCATGGCTATGATCCCCATGCTCTTCCCATCGCGGCTTGGTTCCAAAAGTGAGCGTCATCATGCGCGTCATGTAGATGGTCGTCAGCGCCGCCGTGCCCAATCCAATGGCGAACAACACTCGGTTCAGTTCGGTTATCCCCGACACATAGGTGAACGCCAAAATCTCATCCTTTGACCAGAATCCCGCGAAGGGAAAGATGCCGGAGATGGCAAAAAGCGCTACCAACATCGTGCCAAAAGTGATCGGCAGATACTTGCGCAAGCCGCCCATCCGCCGCATGTCCTGTTCGTGATGCATCGCCATGATCACCGAGCCGGAACCCAGGAACAGCAGCGCCTTAAAGAACGCATGGGTGGTAACGTGAAACATCGCGACCCAAAACGCGCCGATGCCGCAAGCCAAGAACATGTAGCCCAGTTGGCTCACCGTCGAATAGGCCATCACCTTCTTGATGTCCGTCTGAGCCAAGGCGATCGTCGCCGCAAAGACCGCCGTCGCCGCGCCCACTATCGCCACGATCACCATCGCATCGGGCGCCATCTCGAACAGCACATGGTTGCGCGAGACCATGTAAACGCCGGCCGTAACCATCGTGGCGGCGTGGATCAATGCCGACACGGGAGTCGGACCGGCCATCGCGTCGGGAAGCCAAAAGTAAAGCGGCAATTGCGCCGACTTGCCCGCCGCGCCAATAAACAGGCACAAGGCAATCGCCATCGCCAAGGTCGAGTTCGGCTCTAACTTCCCAGGCGCCTCTTCTGCAATATGACCGAAGCCAAACGTGCCAAAGGTAACGAATACCAAGAACATCCCGATCATAAACGCCCAGTCGCCGATGCGATTGACGATAAAGGCCTTGTTTGCCGAATCGGTGTTGTATTTCCACTCCTTGTTTCGATACCAAAAGCCGATCAGCAGGTAGCTGCAAAGCCCCACGCCCTCCCAGCCGACGAACATCACCACAAAGTTGTTGGCCAGCACCAAAGTGAGCATAAAGACGATGAACAGGTTGAAATAAGTGAAGAACCGCGGGTAATCCTCGTCCTCTGCCATGTATCCGGTCGCATAGACGTGGATCAGTCCGCCGACCCCGGTTACGATCAAGCACATCAACACCGAGAGGGGATCGACCACGAACTCGAATGGAATGTGCACCGAAGCGACCTTGATCCAATCGAACAGGGTCGAAACATGTCCCTCGCCGTGCGAAACCTGCTGATAGAGCAGGACGCTAACGGCGAACGAGGCGAGCACAGCGATCGATGCAAAAGCGCCCACGATGCGCTTGCCCATATCGCCCATAGTCCGAACCAGGTAGCCGCCCGCCAGCGCGCAGAAAAGGAACCCGATCAACGGGAAGAGCGGCACCAGCCAAACCATGTTCAGATCGCTCGGCATCTCTCTCTCATTCCCTCAGCAAGTTGACCTCGTCCACGTCGATGCTCTCTCGAAGCCGAAAGATCGCCATGATAATGCCCAATCCGACCGCAACCTCCGCCGCTGCGACCGCTATGACGAACACCACATACATCTGCCCGGCCATCTGCGCCTCCACGTTGGGATTAAACCGAGCAAAAGCCAAAAAACTAAGGTTGACCGCGTTCAGCATCAGCTCGATGCACATAAAGATCACGATCGGGTTCTTCTTGATGACGACGCCCATCGCGCCGCACGCGAACATAAAGCCGCTCAAGGTGAGGTATGCGTTCAAGGGGATCGTCGTTTCCACGCGCTATAGCCTCCTCTTAGCCAACAGAATCGATCCCACAATGCCGACCAGCAATAGCACAGAGGTCAGCTCGAACGGCAGCGCCCAGTGCGAAAAGAGCGCGTTCCCAATGTTCTTGATCGTGCCCGGCGCTTGCATCGGTCCGGCGGGCGGACCTTGTATGGCAGAGAAGACCTGCGCTCCCAACAGCGCGAACATCCCAAGCCCCATCGCCAAAGCTGCCCAGCGCTTGACTTCTACCGGCTCCTTCGCCGCCTCGGGAGAGCCTAAATTGAGCAGCATGATCACGAACAGAAACAGCACCATGATCGCGCCCGTGTAGACGATCACCTGCACCACGCCCAAAAAGTGCGCCTGCAGAGTGATATAGATCATCGCCAAAGTAAAGAAGTTAACCACTAGCATCAAGGCGCTGCGCACCGGATTGTTGGTCTTGATGACGCCGATGCTCGTAACCACGATGATCAGCGCGAACAGGCCGAAGAGCAGCTTCTCAACCATGCTGGGTCGAACCTCCCCACGGCGTTGCTTGATCGTGCATCGTAACCGATCGCGTCTCGACGTTCATCCGTCGCATCATCACCCACATCAGATAGGCAAAGGCTAACGCAACGTAAGCGATCAAGGTCGGAACCCAGCCAAAACCGATATAGGTCGCCGCTAACATCAGGTTGATCAGCGCCAGCGGGAACAGCGCCTTCCAACCCAGCGACATCAACTGATCGTATCGCAGCCTGGGCAAGGTCGCCCGCAGCCAGACAAAGAAAGCGAAGAAAAAGAACATCTTGAGCATAAACCACAGCGGCGCGATGAACCAATTAGAAACCGTATGAATGCCCGCGACCAACCCCGCGATGGGCAGATCGGCCGTCGCCTCCTGCAGCATCGCCAGCGGCTGAATGTTCAGCGGCGGCAGATAGCCGCCCATAAAGCAGGTGATCAAAATGCCGCTGATGATCAGCATCGACGCATACTCGCCCATAAAGAACACCGCGAACTTCATGCTGCTGTACTCGGTGTGATAGCCCGCGATCAGCTCGCTCTCGGCCTCGGGCAGATCGAACGGCGTGCGGTTCGTCTCCGCCGTCATCGAGATCAAAAAGATGATCGCCCCGACAAAGCCCCAAGGCGTGAACAGGTGCCAATTGGGAATCCAGTCGACAACGCCCCATAGAGGCCCGGACTGCGCCGCAACCATGTCGGTCATCCGTAGCGAGCCGGTTACCAGAATCACCGCGCCCAGCGCCAGCCCCATGCCTAATTCGTAACTGATCAGCTGCGCCGAGGCGCGCAAACCGCCCAATAGAGAATATTTGTTGTTCGATGCCCAACCTGCCAATACCACGCCATAAACATTGAGCGACGAAATGGCCAGGAAATAAAGAACGCCCGCATCGATGTCGGCGATGGGCGTCAATTGGCGATTTGGCCCCCAGGGCAGCGTGGCGGCGGCCACAAAGGCAGGGAAGAGCGCGACGGCGGGCGCCAGCCACCAGATCGCCCGATCCACCGATAGGGGCATGATCTCTTCCTTAAAGAAGAGTTTGAGGCCGTCGGCAATGGGCTGAAGCAGACCAAACGGGCCGACGCGATTGGGGCCGATGCGATCCTGCATCCAAGAGAGCACGCGCCGCTCGATCCAGATCAGGCCGGGAACAATGGCGAGAATAAAGCCCAACACGATGCCGATCCGGGCTAATCCCCACAACAGGTCGGTCAGCGTCAAAGATCGCCCTCCATGGCGCGTTTCACTAGGCAGATTCTACCCGACCTGAGGAACGCAATCGGGGGAACGCCAGGTTTCCGCCTGGCCTCCTCTGTGATTTTCGTGTTCTTCGACCGACGCATAGAGCCGCCGATCGGCAAAACTCTCGCGACCCTCTGGGCGCGATCTGTGGAGGGTCGGCAATGTCCGTTCGATCCTGCCTTAGGACTGGGATCGACCCAACTCGAACGATTGAGACTCCCCCCTCTGCGTCTCCCCCAATCATCGGTTTTAGAGAGGAGCAGGACATCCAGCTATGAAGAATCGGCTCTGCCCCTCGAAACGGGAATCGGCGGGGACTGATTCGTACTCAATTTTGTGCTACATTTCGAAAAAAATCCCATTCGGCGAGGCAGGCCAGGCGGAAGCCTGGCGTTCCAATGGCAGCTTCTTTAGCGAACGGGAAAATCAAGATTTGTAGCACAATTTTGAGTACGAACCAATTCCAGAGCGCGCTGGTATATCGCTCGCCTCCGCCTGTCCTATTCCGCGTTCCACACGTCCCCAAAAACTTAACCTCTCGTTAACCTGGCCGACGCCACAATCAAAGGGCTACTAAATCGCCCACTCAAGGAGGAGCGCTCGTCTATGGCAGGAATAAGGAGTACCGTACTGTTCGCTTCCGCTTTACTTTGCTTTCAATTCGCCTCGCTGCCCGCTCTCGCACAAGATTCGGCCCTCAAACCCAACAAGGAGGAGGGCGTCGCCAACACGCTCGGCGTCAAGAAAGACGAGATGGCCGCCCTTGAGAACAAGGCCAAATCGATCACGCTGTCTTTAGGAGAGCTGGCCAGCAGCGGCAAACTCCCCACTAACGAAGAAGCGATCGAACTGATGAAGAAGCTGGTCGCGGAGATGCAGGACGTCAACCAGCAGCTTCAACAGATCCGATCCGACATCGCCGACATCCAGAGTTGGATCTTCGATCAGAGCAGCGAGAACCTGCCTATCATGCAGAACGACATCGCTGAGCTTAAGAAGGCCAAGATCGGCAACTATCTCCACTTTCAGCTGTTTGATTCCGATCAAAACAGTTCCAACGAAGGCTTCTCGGTGCGCCGATTCCGAATAGGGCAGACCAACACGATCGATCCTCGCACCAGCATGAAGCTCACTTTCGACGTGGCCGCCGGTTCGCAACGACTGTCAGCCGAACTCAAGGATGCTTTCGTGATGTACGACATCGAGCCTTCCGTGGAGAAGGTTGGTATTCAGTTCTTGGCCGGCCAGCAGCCCTATCCGTTAGGATACGAGTTGGAGCGATCGTCGGGGGAGAGAGAGTTTCCCGAGCGCGCGCTTTACAACCGCACAATGTTTGCCGGAGAGCGAGGCCGCGGCGCCTATGTCAAGTACGGAACGAGCGTCAATTCGCACGTTCACGCCGGAATCTGGAACGCTCTGAGCGTCAGCGATCCTCAGCAGACCGGCGCCAACACCTTTGGCAACTTAGGCAACAGCCGCTATGGCGCTCACGCCGGCATTCGATGGTATTCGACTCAGTACGACATTGGCGTTTCGGGCTATTTCTCTAAGCGTCGCGGCTTTAACTTCACCAGCAACAATCAGCAGGTAGCCGTGCCCAGCGTCGATCGGCGATTCATCTTCATCGACGGCGCCTATGTAGGCGTGCTTGTTCCAGAGGTGACTCTGCGCGGCGAGGTGATGATCGGCAAAGATCGCGTACCGACCGGCGGAACGGCAAACCCGTCGTTCTTGGCCGCGACCGATGTGCTGGGATGGCAAACGCAATTGACTTGGAACATCAACTCGCGCAATCAGTTGAGCGCTCGATACGAGTATTTCGATCCGAACCGCTCGTCGACCTCCGTGTTGGACGCCACCAGAGGCTGGGGCATGGCCTATGCCTACTACATCAACCCCAACGCCAAGATCACGCTGGCGCACGAGAAGTTTGACGAACAAGGCCCTGAAATCAAGAACGATGCGACGACCATGCGCATCCAATTCCGGCTATAGGAGAACGAACATGAACAAACCATTTTCCATACTGACAATCATCGGCTTGGGCGCGGCGCTGGTCGCGGGCGCGCAACAGGTGGCCGTCAAAGGCTCCGATACGATGCTGATCGTCAATCAGCGCTGGGCGGAGGCGTTCAGCAAGGTCAATCCGGGCGCCAGCATTGCGGTTACGGGCGGCGGCTCGAGCATCGGCATCAACGCCTTTATCAACGGCGTGGCTGACATTTGTGCATCCTCTCGCCCAATGCGCAAGAGCGAAATCGACCGAGCGAAAAGCCGCGGCGCTATTGCCAACGAGATACCCGTTGCATTGGACGGATTAGCCATCGCCGTGCACTCCAGCAATCCGATTAAGTCGCTCACTATGGACGAGGTTCGGCGAATCTACATCGGCCAGATTACGAACTGGAACCAACTGGGCGGCCCCAACATGCCGATCGTCGTCTATAGCCGAGACAGCAACTCGGGCACCTATGGATTCTTTCAGCTGAACGTTCTTAAGAATCAGAACTGGGGCAAAGGCGTCCGATTCTTGCCTTCTACGGCAGAAGAGGTGCGCGAGGTAGGCCGAACGCCTGGAGGCATCGGCTATGGCGGCGTTGCCTACTTTAAGGGTGCGGCCAATGTCAAGCTTTTGCCCATCGCACCTAGCGCGGGCGCCGCGCCGGTCGAGCCGACCGAGGCGAACGTTCGAGCGAAGAAGTATCCCATCTGGCGCTACCTCTACTACTACACCAACGGGCGACCGAAGGGCGCGACCAAGCAGTTCATCGACTTCGTGCTTTCGCCCCAGGGTCAAAGGATCGCCGAAGAGGTCGGCTATTACAGCCTTAAATAGATGCGGGAACGATTGAGCGAGCGATTGGCGCGCTTTCTGATCATATCTGCAGGCGTGGCGACGATGCTGGTCATCGTCGCCATCTTTTACTATCTGGCTCACGAGAGTCGATACGCCTTTAACCGCAGTTTTCCCTATGGCTTCCGCGTTGCGCTGTTGCCCGCTCCGGAGATTCCTGACGGAGACCTCGGCCTTGATCCGAACGCCTCGCGCTTGACCGCCAACCCGGAAGGCGAAGAGGGCCTTGGCGAGTTAGAGGAAGCGACCGTCATACCGGGGATCGGCGAACTGACCGCGCCCACGATGACCGCTGCAATGCCGACCAACAATCCGAACGAGCTCTATCGCGACGATTTGCGCTCGGCCAAACAGGCCGACAAGGGCGATGCGTTCCGATTCTATGCCTTTGCAACGCCGCTCCACCAAGGCGACCGGATGTACCTTGCCTGGCAGCCCGACTCCGGTTTTGAGCGATCCTACACGCCCTATCGATTGAGATTAAGGCTGATTAGCCCGCCAGACGGCGTGAAGACCGAGCCGATCGAGATCGATCTAAACGCCCGCCGCTCGGGCCAGGTCGAACTGCCTGTGTGGATTGCCCGCAACGACGAGGATCGTCGGCGCGGCTACCTTTTCGAACTCTCTGCAACGCCGACCATGAGCAATGCCGCCGCAACGGTGCGAGCGTTTCTTCGGGCGGATTGGGGGCCGACGCTGGCCTATCCAGCCTTCGGCATTATCCCGCTCCTGTTGGGCACTTTGAGCATCTCCCTAATCGCGATGCTGGTTGCGACGCCTGCGGCGCTGGCTGTCAGTCTTTATCTGAGCGAGGTTGCGCCGCGACGGGTCGCGGAATGGATCAAGCCCGTTATCGAACTCCTCGCGGGTATTCCGACGGTTGTTTTGGGCTACTTTGGCCTGATGCTGGTGGCGCCGGGGCTTCAGCGCGTCTTTGCCGATGCAGCCGCATTCGAGTCGGGGCGATCGATGTTAACGGCATCGCTCATCATGGCGCTTTTGGTCATGCCGGTCATGATTTCGGTAGCCGAGGATGCATTGCGCGCGGCGCCCGAAGCACTGAGAGACGGGGCGGCGGCGCTCGGACTGACCAAGCGGGAATCGTTGACCAAAGTGCTGTTGCCTGCTTGCAGAGCCGGATTGATCGGCGCAATTCTATTAGGGTTTGCGCGGGCCACGGGCGAAACGATGGTTGTTTGGATGCTGAGCGGCGGCACGCCGACCATGCCCTCGTTTGCATCGTTGGCCGATGCGGGTTCGACGCTCATCAAATCGACTCGGGGCGTGCCGGACACCATCGCTATCGAGATGGGCAACGTCGAGTTCGAAGGGCCTCACTACGGACATCTGTTCCTACTCGGTCTGGCGCTCTTTGCCTTCACGCTGACCATCAACTTGATCGGATACCGGTTGGGCAGGAGGCGCGCATGGCAATCTTAGCCCATGGTCGGATTAGCGAGATCGGCCTGGAGCGGCGAGACCGGCGTCGATCGCGCGTCGACCGGATCTATCTTGCTTGGCTGGGGGGCGCAGCCGTCAGCGTCTGCCTCGTCGTTTTTGGCATCATCGGTTACATCGTCTATCAGGGCGCGCCCGCTATAAGTTGGCAGTTTCTATCCAGTCCTCCCATCGAGGGCATGTCGGGCGGGGGCATTTGGCCCATGATCCGCGGATCGCTGTTGCTGATGGCCGGTACGATGGTTCTATCGTTGCCGTTGGGCATCTTGGCCGGTATTTGCTTGGCCGAATATGCCGACCAGAGACCGGTTTTGCGCCTCATGCGGGCCTGCGTAACGACGCTGGCCGGCACGCCGCCCATCATCTACGGCCTGTTCGGTCTTGCTATTTTCGTGCTCATGTTCAAGTTTGGGGTCAGTCTGCTGGCGGGCTGGTGCACGCTGACGCTGTTTGCGCTGCCAGTCATTATTCTCTCAACCGAAACGGGCATTCGCCAAGTGCCGCAGACCTTTATCGACGGCGGACTGGCGCTGGGGCTGACGCCGTGGCAAACCATGCGAAGAATCATCCTGCCCAATGCGATGTCCTCGATATTGACCGGCGTCGTGCTGGCCGTCAGCCGGGCTGCGGGCGAGGCGACGCCGATCCTGTTTACTGCTGGAATCTACTACTACACAGGCGAGTTGCAACTGAATGTACAGACCGCGTTTGCGCCTGTGGCCAACCTGCCGTACCATCTGGCCGAGGGCTATCGCCAGGGGACGGCCATACCGGAGAAGATCATATGGGGAACCTGTCTAGTCTTGATGCTGTTCATCCTGTGCCTCAATTTGGCAGCGATACTGCTGAGGACGCGAGCGCGGCGACGGCAACAATGGTAGCGGCCTCGGCATTGACCGATGTCAAGGCGGCAATCTCCACCGATGGCCTATCGGTGCACTATGCAGACAAGCCGGCGCTGATGGACGTAACGCTCGAACTGCCGCGCCGAAAAGTCTCGGCACTGATCGGCCCCAGCGGATGCGGCAAGAGCACTTTCTTGCGCTCGATCAATCGCCTGAACGATCGGATTCCGGGCGTCCGAGTCTCCGGCAAGATTCTTATTGACGGATTGGACCCCTACGCGAAGAATGCCGACCTGATAAAGCTTCGGCGCAAGGTCGGCATGGTCTTCCAAAAGCCCAATCCGTTCCCTATGACGATTTTTGAGAACGTGGCTTTAGGGCCGCGCACTCACTACGGCATGAAGGGGCGCGATTTAGAAGAAACGGTCGAACTGGCGTTGCGCGACGCCGCGCTTTGGGAAGAAGTGAAGGACGATCTGAGGCGCAAGATGGGCGGAGCGCTGTCGGGCGGCCAACAGCAAAGGCTCTGCATCGCTCGAGCGCTGGCGGTACAGCCGGACATCCTCTTGATGGACGAGCCGTGCAGCGCGCTTGACCCATTGGGTTCGATCAAGATCGAAGAATTGATCGTCCAATTGGCGGTCGACCGAACCGTCATCGTCGTAACGCACAATCTGCCGCAGGCCCAACGGATTAGCGATGTTACGGCGTTCTTTATGCTGGGGCGCCTGGTCGAAATGCGCGCGACGGACGAACTGTTCCGCTGTCCGATCCAGCCTGAGACGGCGGACTACATTGGCGGTCGGTTCGGCTGAACACGCGCGGTCGTCGCGCAATTGTTCATTGGCGGACGGCGCGAGGCGTAGCGGATTCGTACTCAAAATTGTGCTACATTTTTTGAAAAGGCCGCTTTTGTATTGGAACGCCAGGCTTCCGCCTGGCCCGTCCGATCCGATGGCTTTCGCTCCCCTCCCTAAACTCGCCAGAGTTTGGGGAGGGGATACAGGGGAGGGGCACAATCGCCCGAGATAGAC